>DATKAL010000292.1:0-4232 GCA_035498135.1 Anaeromyxobacter sp. | reverse complement strand
GATCGCAGCCGGGCCCGGGGGAGCGGCGGGGTGGGGCTCGGGCTGGCGCTGGCGCGGCGCATCGCCGAGGCGCACGGGGGCCGGATCGCGATCGCCTCCCGCGAGGGGGAGGGGACCACGGTGACGGTGGTCCTCCCGGTCCCGCCCGAGGCGCCCGCTACCTCTCCTTCATGAACGGGTACTCGTAGCGGGTGGGCGGGTCGAAGGTCTCCTTGATCGCCCGGATCGAGACCCAGCGCAGCAGGTTGGCCATGCTGCCCGCCTTGTCGTTGGTCCCCGAGGCCCGCGCCCCGCCGAACGGCTGCTGGCCCACCACCGCCCCGGTGGGCTTGTCGTTCACGTAGAAGTTCCCGGCCGCGTCGGTGAGGCGCCGGGTGAGATCGGCGATCGCCTCCCGATCCCGGGCGAAGACCGCGCCGGTGAGCCCGTAGGGCGAGGTGGTGGCGCAGAGCTCGACCGCCTCGTCGAGCCGGATGTCGGCGTAGACGTAGAGGGTGAGGACCGGGCCGAAGATCTCGTTCTCCATCAGCTCGAAGCGGGGGTTGACGGTCTCGATCACGGTGGGCTCGATGAAGAAGCCCTTCGAGTCGTCGCAGCGGCCGCCGGCCAGGATCTTGGCCTGGGAGGAGCTGCGGGCGAGCTCGATCGCCTTCTTGATCGTGTCGAAGGCGCCGCGGTCGATGACCGCCCCCATGAAGTGGGTGAAGTCCTCCACCTCGCCGACCTTGATCTCGTTCACCATCCCGAGGAGCCGCTCGCGGAGCTGCGGCCAGAGGCTCTCCGGGACGTAGGCGCGCGAGGCGGCCGAGCACTTCTGCCCCTGGTACTCGAAGGCGCCGCGCACCAGCCCGACCGCGGCCGCGTCGACGTCCGCCGACGGGTGGACGAAGACGAAGTCCTTCCCGCCGGTCTCGCCCACGATGCGCGGGTAGCCGCGGTAGCGGGGGAGGTTCTCCGCCATGGTCCGCCACATGCCGTGGAACACCGAGGTCGAGCCGGTGAAGTGCACCCCGGCCAGATCCGGGCTGGCGAGGGCGGGATCGCCCACCGCCCGGCCCGGGCCGGGGACGAAGTTGATCACGCCCGGCGGGAGGCCGGCGGCCTGGAGGAGCTGGAGGAGGTGCCAGGCGGAGTAGACCGCCGAGGAGGCCGGCTTCCAGACCACCGTGTTCCCCATCAGGGCGGGCGCGGTGGGGAGGTTGGCGGCGATGGCGGTGAAGTTGAACGGCGTGACGGCGAACACGAACCCCTCGAGCGGCCGGTACTCCATCCGGTTCCACTGCCCGGGGGGCGAGAAGGGCTGGTCGGCGTGGATCCGCTGCATGAAGTGCGGGTTCCAGCGCCAGAAGTCGATGGTCTCGCAGGCGGAGTCGATCTCGGCCTGGTGGGCGGTCTTGGACTGGCCGAGCATGGTGGCGGCGTTCAGGGTCGGCCGCCAGGATCCCGAGAGGAGGTCGGCGGCCCGGAGGAAGATCGCCGCCCGGTCGTGCGGGTCGAGGGCCGCCCAGGACCGGCGGGCCTGCATGGCGGCCTCGATGGCCGCCTGCACCTCGGCGGGGCCGGCCTGGTGGAACCGCGCCAGGCGCTGGGCGTGGCGGTGCGGGACCCGCACGTCCGCCAGGCGCCCGGTGCGGACCTCTCGCCCCCCGATCACCAGCGGGATCTCGATCTCCCGGGCGGAGAGCTCGGCCAGCCGCGCCTTCAGGGCGGCGCGCTCGGGGGTGCCCGGCGCGTAGGAGAGCTGGGGCTCGTTGCGCGGCTCGGGGACGACGAAAATTCCGTTCGGCATTGCAGGTGCCTCCGTGGGCGCGAGTCTAACCCGGATGCGCTCGCCCGGCCCGGGGAACCGCCCCGGGGGAGCACGGACCCGGGGTCCGTGGAGCGTCTCCGGGCCGCGCGCTAGCGTCCGCGCGGCTTGGCCTCCACCTACCAGATCTTCGAGCGCGCGGAGCGGATCGAGCTCGTGGCGGCCGCCATCTATCAGGCGCTCGCCGAGCGGTTCGCCGCGGATCCGGAGGCGCGCGCCTTCCTCCAGCGCCTGCAGGCGGAGGAGCTCCAGCACGCCAGCCGCGTCCGGCTCCTGGCGGCGCGCTACCGGCACGACCCGCGCCTCCTCGATCGGCTGGTGCCCGGGGTCCGGGAGCTCGAGTCCCTGGAGGCGGAGTGCGAGGCGGTCCTGGCCGCCGCCCGGGCCGGCCAGTGGGGCCGGGACCTGGAGGACGTCTACCGCCTGCTGGGCGCCCTCGAGGACCGCTTCGCCCGCGCCCACGCCGACCTGATCGCCCGGGAGGGGAACGCCGAGCTCCGGGCCTTCTTCGTCCAGCTCGCCGCCCAGGACCAGGCGCACGCGCGGATCGCCGGGGGGCGCGCCGCCGGCGCGGCGCCGGAGCCCGACGCGGACCTGGATCCCCGGGACGGCGGGCGCGAGCGCTGACCGGCCGGCCTCACCCTTCCTCTTCCCCGCCTAGCCCGTACTTGCGGAGCTTGTCGTGGAGCGTCACCCGCGACATCCCCAGCCGGCGCGCCGCCTCGCTCCGGTTGCCCCGCGTCGAGCGGAGCGCGTCCACGATCAGCCCGCGCTCGTACGCCTCGACCCGCTGCTTGAGGGGGAGCGGCGCGCCCGGGTCCGGGGCCGGGCCGGCGCCCGGGGCGGCCTCGCCCTCGCCGGGCAGCAGCGACAGGTCGAGGCCCTCCGCGGGGGAGAGGGCCACCAGCCCCTCGATGGCGTTCTCCAGCTCGCGGACGTTGCCCGGCCAGGCGTGGGCCACCAGCCGGTCGAAGAGCGCCTGGGGGACGTGGAGGGGAGAGACCCCGAACCGCTCCGCGAAGCGATCGAGGAAGTGGCGGGCGAGGGCCGGGACGTCCTCGGGCCGCTCGCGCAGCGGCGGGATGCGGAGCTGCACCACGTTGAGCCGGTAGAAGAGGTCCTCGCGGAACCGCCCCGCCTTGACCAGCTCGTCCAGATCCCGGTGCGTGGCGGCGATCACCCGCACGTCGACGATGCGGGCCTTCTCCTCGCCCACCGGCCGCACCTCGCCCTCCTGGAGGACCCGGAGGAGCTTCCCCTGGGCGTTCGGAGCCAGCTCGCCCACCTCGTCGAGGAGGATGGTGCCGCCGTCGGCCTCCCCGAACAGGCCGGGGCGGGAGCGGATCGCCCCGGTGAAGGCGCCGCGGGCGTGGCCGAACAGCTCGGCCTCCGCCAGCTCGGGGCTCAGGGCGGCGCAGTTGAACCGGACGAAGGGGCGATCGGCGCGGCGCGAGGCGCGCACGATCGCCTCCGCCACCCGCTCCTTCCCCGTGCCGCTCTCCCCGAGCACCAGGACGGTCACGTCCTTGGGCGCCACCCGGGCCACCAGCACCGAGAGCCGGCGCATCGCCTCGGAGGCGAAGACCATGGTCCGGGAGAGGACCAGCTCTCCCTGCAGCTGCTCGTTCTCGTGGGCGAGGCGGACCGCCTCGACCGCCCGGCGCACCACCGCCAGGAGCTCCTCGGTCTCGAAGGGCTTCTTGAAGTAGTCGAAGGCGCCGGCCTTCATGGCCAGCACCGCCTCGCGCTCCGAGCCGTGCGCGGTGATGAGCACCACCCGGGTGGAGGGGCTCTTCGCCAGCACCTCGCGGAGCAGCTCCATCCCGTCCAGGCGGGGCATCCGGAGGTCGGTGAGCAGCAGCGGGGCGGGCCGCGCCTGGAGCCGCTCCAGGGCCTCCACCCCGTCGCCCGCCTCCTCCACCTCGAGCCCCTCGCCGGCCAGGATCTCGCGGAGCGTGTAGCGGACCCCGGGATCGTCGTCCACCACCAGCACCCGGGCGAGCGGCGCCCGCTCGGCCGCGGCCGGCCGCCCGCTCACGCCGCCCTCCCGTCGCCCAGTTCCGCGGCCGGGAGGGTGAGCTCGGCCACCGTGCCGCCGCCGGGCCGGGGGCCGAGGGTGAGGTCCCCGCCGTGCTGGCGGGCGAGGGAGCGGGCGATGGTGAGGCCGAGGCCGGAGCCGCTCGGCTTGGTGGTGACCCCGGGGGAGAAGACCGCGTCGGCCAGGGAGGCGTCCAGCCCGCGCCCCCGGTCGAGCACCCGAAGGCGGGCCCCCCGGCCGCGGGCCGGCGCGGCCTCGATCTCCACCGCCGCGCCGGCCGGGCTGGCGTCGAGGGCGTTCTGGACCAGGTTGATCAGGATCTGCTGCACCTTGCGGGGATCGCAGCGGACCGGGATGGGCGCCTCGGGCACCCGCAGCTCGAGCCCC
>DATKAL010000291.1:0-10050 GCA_035498135.1 Anaeromyxobacter sp. | reverse complement strand
CGGGGAGGACTTGGCGCGGCGCGGTCATCTTCCGGTGGAGGGCAGGAATCGTGCCTTCGCGAGGTGGGCGCGGCGCTTCAGCTTGCCCGACCGCACACGGACGCGGCGCGGCCTCTTCGGCCGAACCCCGGAACTCTCGGTCGGAGTTAGCGTTCGACGCCTGACAGGATCACCACCGTCCTCCCCTCCGGCGGCGGGGCCGCCAGGACCCCGGCCAGGCCGGCGGTGCCGGTGGCGGACGCGCGGAGCGCGGTGTGCCGGGCGGCGAGGTCGTGGGCCCGGGCGATCAGCTCCTCCCCCACCACCACCGGCGCCCCGCCGCTCGCCCGCATCCCCTCGGCGATCGCCCACCAATCGTAGGTCTCGTCGTCGAGGATGCCGCCCGCCAGGCTGCGCGGCGTCTCCTCCCAGGGCCACATGAAGCGGGCCCGCTCCCGGGCCGCCTCGGCGAGCGGGGTCGCCCCCAGCCGCCCCCAGGCACGCGCCAGCGGGGCGCAGCCGGCGGTCTGCACGGCGACCAGCCGCGGCAGGCGAGGGAGCACCGCGCCTGCCACCGCCAGCCGAAGGCCCTGGGCGAGGGCGCTCGCCAGGGCCCCGCCGCCCACCTGGACGAAGAGTGCGTCCGGCGGTGCGCCCGCGTCCCGCAGCTGCTCGGCCAGCTCGAAGGCGAGCGTCCGGCCGCCCTCGATGGCGAGGCCGTTCTCCGTCCCCTGCACGCCGAAGGGGAGCGCCCCCTGCCCCACCGCCTCGCGGAAGCGGAGGAAGCAGGGATCGCCGGCCTCGCCCGGCCGCCGCTGGCAGACCGTGATCGCCGCGCCCAGCGCCCTGAGCCGGGCCACCACCGCCTCGCTCGCGTCCGGCGGGATGAACACCCGGAGCGGCCAACGCGCGGCCCGGGCCACCACCGCGGCCGCCAGGGCGGCGTTGCCGCAGGAGGCGATCGCCAGCGGCCGCTCCCGCAGCCCCTCACCGGCCGGGAGGCGCGCCGCCTCCAGCACCCGCAGGTGGAGCATCACGCCCATCAGGTGGCGAGCCTTGTGCGAGCCGGAGACGTTGCCGGT
Source organism: Anaeromyxobacter sp. (assembly GCA_035498135.1). Classification (GTDB taxonomy): domain Bacteria; phylum Myxococcota; class Myxococcia; order Myxococcales; family Anaeromyxobacteraceae; genus Anaeromyxobacter. The sequence continues at coordinate 8,989 of DATKAL010000291.1, read as the reverse complement.
CTCGTCCTTCACCCAGAGCTCACCCGGGAGGCCGACCGCGCGGGCCAGCGCCGGGGCGGGGGTGAGCGGCGTCACCCGGAAGCCCCGGCCGTCCACCTCGGCGAGGGCCCGGTCGAGCCCGCCCACGAGCTCCTCCCAGGCGGCCTCGGAGAGCCCGGCGCCGCGGGCCAGCCGGTAGGGAGAGAGCAGGGCGCGGTAGCGGAGGAACGGATCGGGCTCGCGCCCCGCCGGGAAGGCCGCCGGCCCGTCCACCGGGACCAGGACGTGATCGGCGCCGTCGCCCGCCCGCGGGCAGCGGAAGGGGAGGGCCCGGGCCGGGTCCACCTCCGTCCCGCAGCCGTGGCAGGCGAAGCGAACCGCGGCGGTCATGCGCCCAGGGCCGCGGCCGCGCCGCTCTTGGCGTTCAGCTCGCCGATGAGCTGGTCCCAGGCCGGGACCAGGTCGAGGAGCCCGTCCCAGAAGGCCTGGCGCGAGCGGGCGGTGAACTCCGCGAGCGAGACCCCCTGCTGCTCCACCCAGGTGAAGTAGCCGAGGTTGAAGATCCGGCGGCGATCCTCGTGCCGGAGCTCGAGCATCCGGTCGGTGCCCTCCCCGCCCAGCGAGCGCCCCCAGACCTCCCCCGCAGCGACGGCGTCGAACCGCCCGCCCAGGTGCTTCGCGATCGCCCGCGGCACCTCGCTGCCGTACATGGCGGCGCCGTCGGTGGCCACGGTGAGGAGGACGTCGTCGGGGCCGAGGTCGAGGAGCTTCGCGGTCTTCACCGCCGCCACCAGGTTGCAGATCGAGGAGAGCCCGAGGTCCGAGAGCCGGGCCACCAGGGCCGGGTCGAGGCCGCGCCGCTCCACCAGGTGGCGCCGGCCCTCCTCGGTGTTGAAGAGGACCAGGAGGGTGTCGGTGGCCCGATCGCTCACCGCCGCCACCACGTCGGTGTTCATCACGTTGTGGATGAAGGGGACGTGCTTGTCGCCGATCCCCTGGATGTTGTGCTCGCCGAAGCCGTTCTCCAGCAGCGTCGGGCACTCGTCCGCCTCCACCGCCACGATCCGCGCCCCGAGCCGGGCCTTCAGGTGGTCGCCCGCCGCCAGGGTGCCGGCCGAGCCGGAGGCGGAGACGAAGGCGGCGAGGCGCGCCCCCTTCCGCCAGGCGGCGAGCGCGCCGAAGAGCTTCTCCAGGGCGGCGCCGGTGACGGTCCGGTGGACCAGGTAGTTCCCGAACTCGCAGAACTGGTTGAAGATGATGTTGGCCGGGTCGCGGTCGAGCGCGGCGCAGGTGTCGTAGATCTCCTTCACGTTGCTCTCGGATCCGGGGGTGCGGACGATGTCCTCCGGGGCGCTCACCCAGCGGTCGAGCCAGTCGAACCGCTCCTTGCTCATGTTCTCGGGGAGCACCGCCACCCCGCGGCACCCCAGGATGCGGGAGATGGCGACGCCGCCGCGGCAGTAGTTGCCGGTCGAGGGCCAGATCGCCTTGTGCCGGGTGGGGTCGAACTGCCCGGTCACCACCCGCGGCACGAGGCACCCGTAGGCGGCCAGCACCTTGTGCGCGGCGATCATCGGGAAGCGGTTCCCCAGGGCGAGGACGATCCGGGCCGGGACGCCGGTCAGCGCGGGCGGGAGCTCGAGGTGCTCGGGGACCTCGGCGATCCCGCGCCGGGTGGCGTCGTTGAACCAGTGCACGCGGAAGAGGTTGAGCGGGTGCGGGGCGTCCGGGTCCACCGCGGCGAGCCGGGCGCGGACCGCAGCCGGGATGGTGGAGGGGTCCCTGAGCTGCGCCAGGGTGGGCAGGACCACGCCCGCGTCGCGGAAGCGCCCGAGCGTCCGCCCGTACACCTCCCGGTCCACCACCGTCCGCTCCAGTCCCAGCTTCGCCATGCCGTCGCTCCTTTCCCGTCGCCTATCCCGCCGCCGTGCCGATCGCGGCCATGCGCTCCCAGAGCCGGGCCGCCTCGCGCCGCGCCTCGGCGCCGATCGCGCCTCGGTCGCCCGTCGCGAGCCGCCCATCCTGCACCGCCACGCGCCCGCCCACCACCACGTGGCGGACCTCGCCCTCCTCCCGGACGACCAGGTCGCCGAGGGCGCCCGGGGAGAACGGCGCCGGGGCGGCCCCGAACCGCTCCGCCACCAGGGCCTGGCCGGCGGCGAGCCGCCCCGCGGGCCGCGGATCGCCGTGCGCCGCCGCCAGGCGCCGGAGGGCGGCCTCCTCGGCGGCCATGTCGGGCTCCCAGCCGTCCGTGCCGAGCGCCACCCGTCCCGCGTGCCGGAGCACGCCCGCGTAGCCGACCCGGTTCCCCTCGTTCGAGCGGGGGTTCTGGACGAGCCAGCAGCGGTGCGCGTCGACGACCGCCACCTCCTCCGGCGTGAGGTGGACCCCGTGCGCGAGGATCGAGCCGGGGACGAGCGCCCCCAGGGCGACCAGGCGCTCGAGGGGCCCGGTGAAGCCGCGGGCCCGGGCGTCCTCCACGTCGGCCCGGTCCTCGGCCACGTGCACGTGGAGCACCGTCCCGAGGGCGCGGGCCAGCTCCCCGGCGGCGCGGACGGTGGCGTCGGAGACGGTGAAGCCGGCGTGGAGGCCGACGGCGCCGCGGACGAGCGGCGAGGCCGGGACCCGCCGGCACTCCTCGAGCCCCCGGCGCCCCTCCTCGGCGCCACCGTTCCGCTCGGTGGCGCCGTAGCAGAGGACCGCCCGGATCCCGAGCTCCTCGCAGGCGCCGGCCAGGATGGCGAGCGACCCCTCGACGAGGCGGGGGGACTCGTGGTGGTCCACGAGCGCCGTCGTGCCCGCGAGCAGGGCACGGGCGACGTAGTCGCGGGCCGAGGCCCGGAGCGCGGCCGCGTCCAGCGCCCGGTCGAGCCGCCACCAGACCCGCTCCAGGATCTGGAGGAAGGACTCCGGGGGCGGGGACGGGGGCGGCATGCCGTAGGGCGCCAGGCCGCTGTAGAGGTGGGTGTGGGCGCAGACCGCGCCCGGCGCGATCTCACCCCGCGGGCAGGCGAGGACCGCCGCCCCGGGCGGCGCGGCCGTCACCACCCGCCCGTCCGCGATCGCCACGGCGCGGCCGGCCCGGTCCGGCCCCACCCGGAGCGTCCCGCCGCTCACCGCACCCCCGCCGCCGGCCCGAGCGGCGCGTAGGCCGGCCCGAAGGGCGCGCGGGCGAGGAAGCGCCCGGCGCCCGGCTCGGCCCGGAGATCGCCGTCGGCGAGGACGTGCCGGCCGCCGGCGACGGTGTGGATCACCGTCCCCCGCACCTCCAGCCCCTCCCAGACGGAGAAGTCGGTCCGCTGGCGCTGGGTCCGGGCGGAGAGGGTCCGGGTCCGGGCCGGGTCGAGGACGATCACGTCGGCGTCGGCTCCGGGCTGGAGCGATCCCTTCCGCGGCCAGAGGTGGAAGGCGCGGGCCGCCTCGGTGGAGGTGAGGGCGACGAACCGCTCCGGCGTCAACCGGCCGGCGTTGACCCCCAGGTGCCAGAGGACGTGGAGCCGATCCTCGACCCCGCCGCAGCCGTTCGGGATCCGGGTGAACCGCTCCTGGCCGAGCCGCTTCTGCTCCTTCGTGAAGCAGCAGTGGTCGGTGCCGGTGGTGGTGAGCGCGCCCTCGGCGATCGCCCGCCAGAGCGCCTCCTGGTGCCCCTTCGGGCGATAGGGCGGGCTCATCACGTGGCCGGCGGCCCGATCGAAGTCGGGGCTCTCGTAGACCGAGTCGTCGATGGCCAGGAACCCGGGGAGGGTCTCGCCCACCACCCGCACCCCGCGCCGGCGGGCGGCGCCGATGTGCTCCGCCGCCTGGGCGGCCGAGACGTGCACCACGTAGAGCGGCACGTCGACGACCTCGGCCATGGTGATGGCCCGCAGGGTGGCCTCGCCCTCGAGCTGCGGCGGGCGGGAGCGGGCGTGGCCGACCGGCCCGGTCACCCCCTCGGCGAGCAGCTTCTGCTGGAGGTGGGCGATCAGCTCGCCGTTCTCCGCGTGGACCTGGGGGAGGGCGCCGAGCTCCCGGCAGCGGAGGAAGCCGGCCACGATCTCCTCGTCGGAGAGCATCAGCCCGCCCTTGTAGGCGAGGAAGAACTTGAAACTGGTGACGCCCTGCTCGCGGACCAGGGGCGCCATCTCGGCGGCGAACCGTTCCCCCCACCAGGAGACGGTCATGTGGAGGCCGTGATCGACGGCCGCCCGGACGGCCCAGCCGCGCCAGCGGGCCAGCGCCTCGAGGGGCGGCTCGCCCCGCTCCGGGCCGACGAAGTCGAGCAGGGTGGTGGTGCCGCCCGCCAGGGCGGCGGCGCTGCCGGAGAGGAAGTCGTCCGCCACCACCGTCCCCATGGTCGGGAGCTGCATGTGCGTGTGCGGGTCGACCCCGCCCGGCATCACGAAGCAGCCGCCGGCGTCGACGACCTCCGCCTCCGTCCCGGCGGCGAGCCCCTCCCCCACCGCCGCGACCTGGCCCTCCCGGCAGAGGACGTCGGCCCGCCGGCGTCCGTCCGCCGTGACCACCGTCCCGCCCCGGATCAGGATCTCGCCCACGGGCCCCCTCCCTCCCCCGGCGCGCTCGCCAGGATCCGCCCCGGCAGCGGCCGGGGCGCGGACAGCCGGCCGTGATCGAGCACCAGCTCGCCGTGCACCAGGACCGCGTCGATCCCCACGGGCGGCACCAGGGGCTCGAGGTAGTCGTTCCGCTCCCCCACCGTCTCCGGGTCGAAGAGCACCAGGGAGGCGTCGGCTCCGGGGCGGAGCACCGGATCCTCGAGGCGGAGGAAGCGGCAGGGGAGGACCGCGAGCCGGTGGACCATCTGCTCGAGCGGGATCCCGAGCTCGCGCGCCATCCGGAGCGCCTTGGGGAAGGCCCCCAGGGCCCGGGGGTGGGGCCTCTGGCCCGGGCCGGGCATGAGCCCGTCGGTGCAGATCGCCATGCTCGGGCGGCGGAAGAAGCGCTCGACGGTGGCCTCGTTCCCGTAGTGGGTGATGATGGCGATCTCGCCCGCGTTGGCGACGAAGAAGTCGAAGACCGCCTGGTAGGCGGCCTCCGAGCCGACGTCCGCCACCCCGGCCGCCCGGGCCACGTCGGCGAGCCGCCTCCCGAGGAAGCGGTCCCCCACCCCGGGCTTCACCCCGGCGAGCTGTACGCCCTCCAGGCCCCCGCAGAACTGCACGAAGTTGTCGAAGCCCCGGGTGTCGTGGCGGATCCGCTCCGCCGCCGCGCGCCGGGCGGCGGGATCGGCGAGGCGGGCGAGGAACTCGGCCCGGGTGCCGGCCCGCAGCTCGGGCGGGAAGATCGCGTCGCCGGTGGTCGAGCCGGCGGTGTACGGGTACATGTTCTCCATCGTCGGCACGAGCGAGGCCGCGTCGGCGAGGATCCCCTCCAGCGCCCCGATCTTCTCGTAGTTCCGGGCCCCGGCGATCTTGGAGTGCTCGTTGCAGTAGCCGCCCCCGCCCTCGATCGCCGCCGTCACCACCTCGCGAACGCTCTCCACGATCCCGTCGCTCTCCGAGCGGACGTGGGGGAAGATCGCCCCCGGCTTCACCTGGTTGAAGGCGCGGACCAGGGCGGTGAGCTCGCGCTGGTCGCAGTAGACCGCGGGGTTGTACACCAGGCCGGTGGAGAGCCCCAGGGTGAAGGGGGCCTCGCGCCGGACCACCTCGGCCATGGCGGCGAGCTCGGCGTCGGTCGCCACCCGGGCCAGGTTGTCCATCACCACCCGGCGGACGGCCGAGTGGCCGAGGTAGAGCCCGAGGTCGGTGACCGAGCGGCCCCGGTGCCAGCCGAGGAACTCCGCCACCGAGCTCCAGGTCCAGGGCCCCTCGACGGCGCCGTCGAGGGGCTTCAGCTGGGCGGCGTACTGCGAGCGCTGCGCCTCCGCCACCGGCGCGGGAGAGAGGCCGTCCACCCCGCAGATCCGCTTGGTCACCCCGCCGCGCAGCGCCAGCTCGCAGGCGCGGGGGAGCCCGCTCTCGCCGGGGAGGGTGCCGCCCAGGGCCCCGTGGTTGTGGGTGTCGACGAAGCCCGGCGCCAGGGCCCGGCCGCGGGCGTCGAGCACCTCCGCCCCGGCCGCCTCGGAGCGCGGCACCTCGCCGAGGCGGGCGATCCGGTCGCCGTCCAGGAGGACGTCGCCGGCGAACGGCGGGGTCACGCCGTCCCCGGTGACGATCCGGGCGTCGCGGATCAGGCGCCGCATCAGGCGGCCAGCTCGCGGACCAGCCGGAGCAGCACCTCGGCGCCGGCCGCCAGGTCGGCCGGGGCGGTGTGCTCCTCCACGTTGTGGGAGACGCCCCGGGCGCTCGGGACGAAGATCATGCAGGCGGGGCAGACCGCAGCCAGGATCCCCGCGTCGTGGCCGGCGCCGCTCGGGAGGCGGCGCACCCTGTGGCCGAGCTCGCTGGCGAGCGCCTCGACCCGCCCGACCAGGACCGGGTCGAAGGCGATGGGCGGGAAGCGGGCCAGGCTCCGGCGCGAGAGCTTCACCCCCTCCTGCGCCGCCGCCTGCTCGGCGAAGGCGAAGACCCGCCGCTCGGCCTCCTGGAGCAGGGCCTCGTCGGTGTTCCTGAGGTCCACCGTGAGAACCGCCCGGTTGGCCACCACGTTCACCAGGTTGGGCGAGAGGGTGAGGAAGCCGACGGTGGCCACCTGGTGGCCGCCCATCTCCTTCGCCAGCCTGCGGGCGAAGGTGGCGATCTCGGCCGCCACCAGCCCGGCGTCGTGGCGCATCGACATCGGGGTGGTGCCGGCGTGGTTCGACTGGCCGAGCAGGGTCACCTCGGTCCAGGAGATCCCCTGCACCCCGGTGACCGCGCCGATCGTGTAGCCCTCGGCCTCGAGCACCGGCCCCTGCTCGATGTGGAGCTCGACGTAGGCGTGGACGCTCGGGCGGCCCACCGGCGCCGGACCGGAGTAGCCGATCCGCCGGAGCTCGTCCCCCACCCGCTTCCCGTCGATCCCGGCCGTGCCCAGCGCCTGCTCCAGGGGGAGCGCGCCGGTGAAGACCAGGCTCCCCATCATGTCGGGCTGGAAGCGCGAGCCCTCCTCGTCGGTGAAGAAGGCGACCGCCAGGGGTCGCCGGGTCACCACCCCCGCCTGGTTCAGGGCCTGGATCACCTCCAGGCCGCCCAGCACCCCGAGGTTCCCGTCGTAGCGCCCGCCGGTGGCCACGGTGTCGATGTGGCTCCCCATCATCACGGGCGGGCCGTCCTCCCGCCCCTGGCGGACCCCGACCCCGTTGCCGATGGCGTCGACGGTGACCGCGAGGCCGAGCTCCTTCATCCACCGGACCACCAGGTCGCGGCCGGCCTTGTCGGCGTCGGTGAGCGCGAGCCGGGCCACCCCGCCCCCGGCGATCGCCCCCACCTGTCCCAGCTCCTCCAGCCGGCGCGAGAGGCGCGCCCCGTCGATCCGCGGGTCCTCAGCCATGGCCTCGCTCCTCGCGGCCCGGCCCTGCCCGGACCGGCCGCCGTCCACTCAATGCCAGTCCGCCCGGTCCGCGTCCGGGATCCGGCCCACGTTGATGGCGCGCGCGGCGGGCGAGTCCTTCATCGGGAGGCGCGTCCGCCGGACGCCGTCGAAGGCCTCGAGCGCCCCGGCCACCGCGCCGGCGGTGGGGACGAGCCCGATCTCCCCCACGCCCTTGGCGCCGAAGGGGCCCTCCGGCTCGGGATCCTCCACCAGCATCACCTCGACCTCGGGCATGTGCTGGGCGCGGAGGACGCCGATGTCGCGGAGCTTGAAGGTGACCGGCATGCCGTCCTTGCAGGGGAGCTCCTCGGTGAGGGCGTAGCCGAGCCCCATGTGCACCGAGCCCTCGATCTGCGCCGCGCACTGCTGGGGGTTGATGGCCCGGCCCACGTCGTGGGCGGCGATCACCTTCTCCAGCTTGCCGGCGGCGTCGAGCACCACCACCTGGGTGGCCCAGCCGAAGGCGGTGTGGGTCTTCACCTTGCCGTTCCTGGTGGTGCCGGGGGCGGTGGTGTCGTCGATGGTGATCTCGCCGGCGTACTCGCGGCCCGCGAGGTCGCCCAGGGTCTGGCCCCGGTCCAGGTCGGCCTTGAGCTTCGCGGCCGCGTCCACCGCCGCCCGGCCGCCGAGCAGGGTGGCGCGCGAGCCGGTGGTCTGGCCGGCCCCCAGCTCGAACTTCGTGTCGACGCGGGGCCGGAAGACGGGAGCCGGGAGGCCGGTCACCTCGGCGGCGCACTGGATCAGGACGGTGAGGAGCCCCTGGCCCATCTCGGTGAAGCCGGCGTGGAGGGCCACCGTCCCGTCCTGCTCCACCACCAGCCGGACCTTGCCCTTCTCGATCGCGCCGTTGCCGATCCCCGAGTTCTTCACCCCGCAGGCGATCCCCACCGCCTTGCCCGCCGCCCGCGCCGACCGCCAGGCGTCCTTCACCGCGAGGAGCGTCTTCTCGAGCCCCACCGACTTCTCCAGCACCTGGCCGGTGGTGAACGGGTCGCCGATGCGGAGCGCGTTCCGGAACCGCATCTCCCAGCCGTCCAGCCCGGCCTTCCGCGCGAGGAGGTCCATGCACCCCTCGATCGCGAAGCTGGTCTGGTTCACGCCGAAGCCACGCATCGCCCCGCAGGGCGGGTTGTTGGTGTAGGCGGCGATCGACTCGATGTCCACCGCCGGCACCTTGTACGGTCCGCAGGCGTGGCCGGCGGCCCGCTCCAGCACCTTCCCGCCCACCGAGGCGTAGGCGCCCGAATCGCCGAGGAGGCGGGCCCGCACCGCGGTGAGCCTCCCCTCGGCGTCGCACCCCACCGTGTAGGTCATGGTGATGGGGTGGCGCTTCGGGTGCATCCGGATCGACTCCTCGCGGGAGAGGACCAGGCGGACCGGCCGCCCGGTCATCCGGGCGAGGAGCGCGGTCTGGGCCTGGATCGACATGTCCTCCTTGCCGCCGAACGCGCCGCCGTTCGGGACCAGGTCCACCCGGACGCGATCCTCGGGCTCGCCCAGCACCGCCGCCACCTGCCGGCGGTCGTCGAAGATCCCCTGCCCCTGGCTGTAGAGC
>DATKAL010000290.1:0-21746 GCA_035498135.1 Anaeromyxobacter sp. | reverse complement strand
GGGACGCGGCCGGGGCGGGCGCTACCCCTCGCCGCCCCGCTTGATCCCGAGCGCCCGCATCTTCTTGTAGAGGTGGCTCCGCTCGAGCCCCAGGGCCCGGGCGGTGTCCGACACGTTGTCCTGGTGGGCGTCGAGCGCCCCGAGGATGATCTCCCGCTCCGCCTCCTCCACCAGCTCGTGGAAGCCGGCCCCGGTCCGGAAGCGGTCCGTCCGGGGGCGGCGCGTCCCGGGCAGCACGGCGGCGGCGTCGTCGGCCGAGATCTCCGGCCCGTCGCACAGGATGGCGAGCCGCTCCACCAGGTTCCGGAGCTCGCGCACGTTGCCCGGCCAGTCGTGGGCCTGGAGCGCCAGGACCGCCTCGCGGGAGAGCCGCATCGGGCGGCGCCCGTTTCGCTCGCAGGCCTCGCCGAGGAAGCGGGCGGCGAGCTCGGGCACGTCCTCGCGCCGGTCCCGCAGCGGCGGCGCGTGGACGGGGACGACGTTGAGCCGGTAGAAGAGGTCCTCGCGGAACCGGCCCGCCGCCACCTCCGCGGCCAGGTCCTTGTTGGTGGCGGCCACCACCCGCACGTCGCAGCGGAGCGTCTGCTGGCCGCCCACTCGCTCGAACTCCCCCTCCTGCAGGACGCGGAGCACCTTCGCCTGCATGGCGGCGGGCATGTCGCCCACCTCGTCGAGGAAAAGCGTCCCCTGGTCGGCCTGCTCGAAGCGCCCCTTGCGCGCGGCCACCGCCCCGGTGAAGGCGCCGCGCTCGTGCCCGAAGAGCTCGCTCTCGATCAGCTCGGCCGGGACGGCGGCGCAGTTCACCTTGACGAACGGTCCGGCGCGCCGCCTCGACCCGTCGTGGATGGCGCGGGCCACCAGCTCCTTGCCCGTCCCGTTCTCCCCCGTGACGAGCACCCGCCCCTCGGAGGGTGCGGCGCGGCGCACGAGCTCGAACAGCCGCTGCATGGCCGGGCCGCTCCCGATCATCTCCTGCGGCCCCGCCTCCCGGCGCAGGGCCGCGTTCTCCGCCAGGAGCTGCTCCAGGGCGAGGGCGTTCTTGACCGCCGCCAGGAGCTTGTCCTTCTCGGTGATCGGCTTCTCGAGATAGTCGAACGCGCCCAGCTTGAACGCCTGTCGCACCGTCTCGATGGACCCGTGTCCTGACATGATGACCACCGGGAGGCCGGGGCGCGTCTCGCGGGCCTGCTTGAGCACCGACAACCCATCCAGGTCGGGCATCCGCACGTCCATCACCACCACGTCGACGGGGAGGGCGGCGATCTTCTCCAGCGCCTCGCGCCCGCCGGACGCGAGCTCGACCGCGTAGCCTTCCATGGAGAGGGCGCGCGAGAGCGTCACCTGGATGTTCCGCTCGTCGTCTGCGACCAGGACCGTGGCGGGCATGCGCTGGATGTTAATCCCGGATGGTCACACGGGAAGGAAATCCTTTGACAGCCGTTCCGGATGGAGCGAAGAACCGAACGTCTCCCAGAACATTCCACTTCGGAGGTCTCCATGCGTCGCCTTCTCCTCCTCGCACTTTGCGTCTCGGGCGCCCTCGCCCTCGGTGGCTGTCCCTCGAAGCCCAAGAACGGTGAGTGCAAGTCCAACGAGGACTGCGCGGCACAGGAAGGCTACGGGAAGATCTGCATCGAGGGGCGCTGCCAGGAGTGCGGCCAGGACGGCGACTGCAAGGCCGGCTTCGTCTGCCGGACCAACAAGTGCGTCCCCAAGCCCCAGTGCGGCCTCGACGCCGACTGCCCCGCCGGCCAGACCTGCCAGGGTGAGCGCTGCGTGGCCCGCCCGCCGGGCACCTGCGGCGGCGATCGCGACTGCGCGCCGGACCAGAAGTGCCAGGCCGGGCAGTGCGTCGCCCGCCAGGAGGAGAAGGTGAGCGCGGTGCCGGCGGAGTGCGCCGACGCCGGCCAGTTCACCATCCACTTCGCCTTCGACAAGGCCACCCTGATCCCAGAGTCGCAGCAGACGCTCCAGCGGCTGGCGGACTGCCTGCGGCGGGCGCCGGCGCGGCACGTCCAGATCCAGGGCAACTGCGACGAGCGGGGGACCGCCCAGTACAACGTCGCCCTCGGCAGCCGCCGCGCCGAGGCGGCCCGCAAGTACCTGGGCGACCTGGGCGCCGCCGGCAAGCTCGACACCGTGAGCTACGGCAAGGAGAAGCCGCTCTGCAACGAGTCGACCGAGGATTGCTGGGCTCGCAACCGCCGCGACGACTTCCAGATCGATCGGTGACCCGCCGCCCGATGCGCCGCGCGGTCCTCCTCGTCCTGGCTGCCGCCCTCTCCGCCTGCGTCACCGCCGAGAGAGGGCGGCAGATGGAGGACCGGCTCGACAAGCTCGAGTCCGACTCCGAGGCGCTCTCGAAGCGGAGCGACGCCCAGGAACAGCTGGTCCGCGACCGGGTCGCCACCGTCGACAAGAAGATCGTCGAGGTCCAGAAGAAGATCGATGAGCTCAACCAGTCGGCGCGGCGCAGCGGCGCCGACCTGGGCGTCTCGCTCACCCGCCTCCAGGACGAGTTCACCCGGGCCAAGGGCGACCTGGAGGTGGCGCAGCACCGCCTGGACGAGCTGCAGAAGAGCCTCGACGCCCTCGACGCCAGGACCGACAAGCGCTTCGCCGCGCTCAAGGGGCGGGGGGCGCTCGACCAGGTCCAGGCGAAGGAGCTGATCGACGCCCTCCCGCGTCAGGACGATCGGAGCGCCTTCCTGGCGCTCGGCCAGAAGCAGGAGGCCAGCGGGAACGAGGGCGTGGCCCGCGAGATCTACGGCGAGTACCTCCGCCGCTGGCCGGGCGACCCATCCGCGCCCGAGGCGGCGTTCCGGGCCGGCGAGATCGCCGCCAACCAGGGCCGGCCGCGCGAGGCGCTCGTCTCGTACGGCTGGATCTACGAGAAGGCTCCTCGCTCCGAGCGCGTCCCCGAGGCGATGCTGGGGATGGCGGACGCGATGCTGCAGCTCGACGAGCTCAAGAAGGACGCGCCCACCGTCCTGAAGGAGCTGGTCGGCAAGTACCCCAAGTCGCCCGCTGCCGCGAAGGCCAAGGCCAAGCTCGCGGAGCTGGCCCCAACCGGGGAAAAGAAGAAGCCGCTCAAGAAGAAGTGAGGAGCGGCGCCATCTTCCGTTGGGGGGAGGCGCTCCCACCTTGTGCGGAGATGTCACATCCCACCCGGGATGTGGCGTCGGCCCCATGTGAGATGCACTCATCCGATGTCGGCAAGCGCTCGCAAGCCCGCGTGGTCACGAGAAGGGGCGCCCGCCGGCCCGCCGGCACGGCGCTCGCACGAGCCCGCGTGTGGCAGGTGGAAGCTGCTGCGGGGGGTCACATGGCGCGGGTCCGAATCGGCGAGATGCTGGTGCAGCAAGGGGTGATCGACGCGATCCAGCTCGAGAGCGCCCTCGCGCATCAGCGGCGCTGGGGCGGCCGGATCGGCAGGTCCATCGTCCACCTCGGGTTCCTGAACGAGCCGGCGGTCCTGGCCGCGGTGGGCGCCCAGCTCGGGGTCCCCTTCGTGGAGATCGGCGACAAGCTGATCCCGCCCCAGGTCCTGGCGCTCCTCCCCGAGAAGCTGATCCGCGGGCGCCGGGTGCTGCCCCTCTCGCTCCTCTCCGAGGGGCGGCGGGGCCCGGCGGTGGTGGCGCTCTCCGACCCGGCCGACCTGCTCCTCCTCGACGAGATCACCTTCGCCGCCGGCATGCAGGTGAAGCCGGTCCTGGCCGGGGACGCCGACCTCGACCAGGCGATCGCCCGTCACCTCGATGGCGCGGTGCCCCGGCAGCTCACCACCTTCGCCACCCGCAAGGACGCGATCGACCTGCCCACCGACACGAACCCGCTGACCATCATCCGGCGCGGCGAGGAGGGCGGCGGGACGGTCTTGCACTAGACTTCCCTCCCCGGGCTCCGCCGCGCCCCCGCTCACGGGTCGCGATCGCCGGGCTCCTCGTCCGGCTCCGCCGCCTCGCCGGGGGCGCGCCCCTCGTCCTGCAGCCCCCACTGGCCGATCCGCTTCATCACCGTGCTCTTCGCGATCCGGAGCTCCTTCACCACCGCCGCCCGCTTGCCGCGGTGGCGCCGGAGCGAGAGCCGGATCGCCTCGCGCTCGATCTCCTCCAGGGTGAGGCCGCGCACGTAGAGGGTGTCGTCGTCGCCGGTGTCGCCCGGGGCGACCCGCGTGTCCTCGAAGGCGATCGCCGAGGCCGGCACCGCCTGCCCCTCGCCACGGAAGAGGAGGGCTCGCTGCACCACGTTCTTGAGCTGCCGGACGTTCCCCGGCCAGTCGTACCCCGCGAGCCGGGCGAGCGCCTCCTCGGCGAACCGGAGCGAGAGCCCGCGCGGCGCGGCCCGGGAGAGGAAGAGCTCGGCCAGGGCGCGCACGTCGCCCTGGCGCCGGCGGAGCGGCGGGACGCTCACCGGGACGACGCAGAGGCGGTAGAAGAGGTCCTCGCGGAACCGCCCGGCCCGCACCTGGGCGCGCAGGTCCCGGTGGGTGGCGGCCACGATCCGCACGTCCACCTGGAGCGGGCGCGACGCCCCGACCCGCTTCACCTCGCCGAGCTCCAGCACCCGGAGGAGCTTGGGCTGGAGGTCGAGGGGGAGCTCGCCGATCTCGTCGAGGAAGAGGGTGCCCCGATCCGCCTCCTCGAAGGCCCCCTTGCGCATGCGCTCGGCGCCGGAGAAGGCCCCCCGCTCGTGCCCGAAGAGCTCCGACTCGATCAGGGTCTCCGCGATGGCCGAGCAGTTCACCGGGATGAAGGGGCCCTCGCGCCGGGCGGAGCGCCCGTGCAGCGCCCGGGCCACCAGCTCCTTCCCGGTGCCGGTCTCGCCCAGGATGGTGACCGCCACCTCGGAGGCGGCCACCCGCTCGATCAGCTCGAACAGCTGCCGCATGGCGGGATCGCGGGAGACCATGCCCTCGAAGGCCTCGGGGCGGACGGGCGCGGGGGCCTCCCGCGGCTCGAGCACGATCTCGGCCTCCCCGATGGCGACCGGCAGGCCGAAGGGCAGCTCCGCCCGGTTCACGCGGGCGCCGGAGATGAACGTCCCGTTGGTGGAGCCGAGATCGACCAGGACCCACCGATCCCCCCGGGCGTCGATCCGGGCGTGGTGCGCGGAGACGAACGGGTCGTCGAGGGCCACGTCGCAGGAGGGCTCCTTGCCCACCAGGACGCCCGCGGCGGTGACCGGGAGGGTCCGCTCCCGGCCGCCGGCCCGGATCCGGAGCCGGGCGGCGGGCGGGGCGGCCCGGGCCTCCTCGACCCGGAGCCGCGTCTCGCCCGAGCGCCGGGTGTCCTCGGCGCCGGGCTCGCCGGTGGCGCGGAAGAGCGCCCGCCAGGCGCCGAGCGCGATCTCCGTCCCGTCGGCGAGCGCGGTCTCGGCGACGGGCGTCCCGGCCACCCGCGTCCCGTGGCCGGAGCGGTCGAGGAGGTGCCAGGCGTCTCCCCGGCGCTCCACCAGCGCCTGGACGCGGGAGAGCGCCGGGTCGGGCAGGGAGACGTCGCACTCGGCGGCGCGGCCGATCGCGGTCCGCTCCCCCAGCGCCACCCGGAGGAGCTCCTCCCCGTGACGAAAGAACGCGAGCTCGGGCATGGGCCGAGAGGCTAGCGGAGGTGGGCCCACGGGTGAAGCGACAAGTTGTCTGTGGGTGTATCGCCGGTGGGTGCGTGGGGCGGCTCGTCAGCGCAGCGCCTCGAAGTCGGGCTGCCCCTTGAGGCCGTCGAACATCGGGTCGGAGTGGAGCCAGCCCCTCACCTTGGCGCCGTCGCGCCCCAGGGCGCGGCGGAGCGCCTCGAGGGCCGGGACGGGCTTGCCCCAGAGGGCGTAGAGCGCGGCCCGGTTGTAGTCGAGGAGGAGGTCCTCGGGCTGGATCCGGCCCGCCTTCTCGTAGGCCCGCTCGGCCTCCGCGAAGAAGCCCTTCTGCGCGTAGCAGATGCCCAGATCCAGGTGGGCCTCGAAGCCGGACGGCTCCAGGCGGACCACCTCCTTGAGCTGGGCGATCGCCCCCCGGTAGTCGCCCTCGTCCATGAGGAGCGCCGCGAGCTCGTGGCGGGGGAGGGGGTCCTCCGCGTCGAGCTCGATGGCGGTGCGCAGCTCGCGGGCCGCCTCCTCCAGCCGGTCCTGGTCGGCGAGGGCGAGCCCCAGGTTGAGGTGGGCGTCGGGGTGGTCCGGCTCCTGCCGGATCGCCTCCCGGTACTCGGCCACCGTCATCTCCGGCCCGTGGGTGGCGAGGAAGCAGGCCAGGTTGTAGTGGCCGGTGGCGCCGTCCGGCTCCAGCCGGACCGCCGCCAGGTACTCCTGGAGGGCCTCCCGGTAGAGCTTCTTCTCAGCGTAGACCGTGGCCAGGTTGTCGTGGGCGTGGGCGGACCCCGGGTCGAGGTCGATCGCCTTCTGGAACTCCCGGATGGCCTCGTCCAGCCAGCCGCGGTCGGCGAGCTCGATGCCCCGCGAGTTGTGCGCGTCGGAGAGCGCGACGTGGTCCTTCTTGTCCCGGCTCACGGCGCGGAGTCTACTTCGCTTGCCCGGGGGGTGGGGGGCCCGGCCCACCGGGGATCCCGCCCCTCGCCCGGAAAGGACCGGGGCGCACCCCGGCCTCCCCGCGCCCGCCCGAGGTACGACGTGTCCAAGGACCTCCGCCTCCCCCTCGCCGTCCTGGCCGCCTGCGCCGCCCTCGCCTGCCGGGCGCCCCGCTCCGACGAGGACCAGATCCGCGCCCTCTTCGAGGACGCCGCCCGCGCCGCCGGGGAGCGCCGGGTCTCGGACGTGGTGGCGCCGCTCTCCGAGCGCTTCCGGGGGAACGAGGGGATCGGCCGCCACGAGGCGAAGCAGCTGGTCGCCGCGCAGGTGCTCCGGGGCGAGTGGACGGCGGTCGCCATCTCCGGGGCCACCGTGGAGGTGGAGGGGGAGTCGGCGCGCGCCACCGTGGACGCCATCCTGACGCGCGGGGCGGGGAAGGGAAAGGCGCTCGCCGACCTCCTCCCCGGCGAGGCGAGCGCGCACCGGTTCGACTGCCGCCTGGAGCGGGAGGAGGGGCGCTGGCAGGTGGTGGCGGCCGAGTGGCGGCCCCTCTCGCTGGCGGAGGCCCTGGCCGGCCCCCCGCCCGCGCCCGGCCGTTGACGGGGCCGCGGCCGAGCGGGCATGCTCCGCCCTCCGCCCTGCGCGGCCCCGCCGATGGCCCTCTACACCGTCCTCAGCCCGGAGGAGATCGCCGCCGCGGTGGGGCGCTTCGGCCTGCCCAACCCCGAGCGCGTGAAGCCGGAGCCCAAGGGGAGCGTCAACACCAACTACCACCTCTGGGCGGGCGGGGAGCGCTACTTCCTCCGCCTGAACGAGGGCAAGACCGAGGCCGACGTCCTCTTCGAGGCCGAGGTCCAGCGCTACCTCTTCGAGGCCCGCTTCCCCGTGCCGCGGCTCCACCTGGCGGACGACGGGCGGCCCTTCGTCCCCTTCGCCGGGAAGCAGGCCATGCTCTTCTCCTACGCCCCCGGGGAGGAGATCTCCCGGGAGGCGGCCGGTCCGGAGCGATGCCGGCGCGTGGGCGAGCAGCTCGGCCGCCTCCACGACCTGGCGGCGGCGTTCGGCGCCGAGCGCCGCAACCCCTACGCCCCCCCGCGCGTCCGCGGCTGGCTCGAGGGGCTCCGGCCGGACGGCGGCGGGGATCCGGACGTGGCCGCGGCCCTCCCCATGCTGGAGGACGAGCTCGGGCGGGCCGACGCCCTCCCCGCCGCCCCCCGCGGCCTGGTGCACGGCGACCTGTTCATCGACAACGTGCTCTGGATCGGCGACCGGGTGAGCTTCGTGCTCGACTGGGAGATGAGCTGCGTCGACCCGTTCGCCTACGACCTGGGCGTGGCGGTGAACGCCTGGAGCTACACCGACGGCTACGATCCGGAGCGGGCCCGGGCGCTGGTGGCCGGGTACCGCGCCCGCCGGCGGATCGAGCCGGAGACCGCCGACGCCCTCTACCCCTGGGCGCGCTACGCGGCGCTGCGCTTCACCGCCTCGCGGATCCACGCCTTCCACCTGGCGGAGCTCTCCTCCGACCGGCTGGCCTGGAAGGACTGGCGCCGGTACCGCGACCGGCTGGCGGCGCTGCGCGAGATGGGCGAGGGCGGCTACCGCGCGCTGATCGGGCTCTAGGCGGGGCGGCACGCCCCGGCGAATCCCCTACAGCCCGTTGGTGAAGAGCCAGCGCCCCTGCACCTTCCGCAGCGCCATGCGGTGCAGGTCGGAGTCGCGGCGGGGGACGTCCTTCCCGACCGGCGTCTTCACCAGGTACCAGCCGTCGTAGAACACCTCGGCCACGGCCTTGTCGCCCTGCACCTCGATGCGCCGGACGGTGAGCTCGAGCCGGAGGGTCTCGAGCTTCCCGAGGTCCTCCGGGAGCCGCTTCTCGAGGATCGCCCGGTCCACGTCGTCCTGGGGCTGGGGCGTGCCGGCGTCGTCGAAGTAGTCGGGCGCGGCCAGGGCGAGGACCGCCCCGGCGTCGCGCCGGTTCATCGCGTCCCGGTAGGCGACCAGGGTGTCGTAGATCGCCCGGGTGTCGCGGGTCTCCTCGATCTCGGTGCCGGGGAGCAGCCGCGGGGCGCACGCGGCGAAGGCGAGAGCGAGGAGGATCGCGGGGCGGCTCGTCATGCGCCGGACTTTGGCCCGGTCCGGGACGCCCGTCAATCGTCCCGAGGGCGCGTCCCGGCGCGCGCCTCGAAGGCGCAGCGGCGCAGGGCGGCCTCGATCCGGGCGCTCGCCGCGGCGGCCGCGTCCGGGAGGCACCGCTCCAGCACCGCGCGGCCGGCGGCCGTGTCGCCGGAGGCGCAGCGGGCCTCCCCGAGCAGGAGCCGGGCCTCGTCGGCCAGCACCGCCGGGAGGCCGCCCTCGGCGGCCCGGGCGAGCTCGGCCGCGGCCGCGGCCGCCTCGCCCCGCACCGCCAGCGCCCGCCCCGCCAGGTAGGCGGAGAGCGGGCGGTCGGGCCGCGCCACCCGGAGCAGGGCCGCCGCCGGGTCGCCGCGCCCGAGGAGGTAAGGGCGGGCGGCCGGGCCCAGGGCCGGATCCCCGGCGGCGACGAGCTTGGCCTGGAGGAGCCGGGCCTCGGCCCGGTCCGGCTGGGTGGCGAGCGCGGCAAGCCAGGCGGCGGAAGCGCCGGCGACGTCGTTCTCCAGCCAGGCCAGGTCGCCCTCCGCGACGCCGATCGCGATCCGGAGCGCGCCGTCGCCGCCGACCCGGACGAGGGCCTGGCCGTAGGCGACCCGCGCGCCGGCGAGGTCGCCCGCCCGGAGCCTGACGTCGCCCTCGGCCTTGAGCGCGGCGGCGGAGCCGGTGAGGGCGGCGTCGCGGTCGTAGAGCGCGCAGGCCCGGGCGGTCCGGCCGGCGGCGGCCGCCTCGGCCGCCTCCGCCTCGAGCGCCGCCACCTCGCGGACACAGGGGCGGGCGAAGAGGCTCGGGCGCGAGAGCCGGGCCCGGGCCGCCACCCGCAGGCCCTCCGGGACCGTCACGCCGCCGAGGAAGGCCTGCCACTCGCCCACCAGGGCGGGGAGCGGCCGCCCGAGCGCGCCGGCCAGGTCCCCGGTGCGGTAGGCGCGCGTCACCGGCTCCGCCCCGTACCGCTCGAGCAGGAAGCCGAGGAAGCTGCCGGCAGCGGTGTAGGCCCGCGCCGGCGCCTGGGCCCAGAAGCCGGCCGGCCCGACGATCCGGGCCACGTCGGGGAGGAGCCCGAGGTCCCGGGCGGCCCGCGACCACTGGTGCACGGTCCAGGAGCCGGCGGGGATCTCGAGCGCCACCGCCAGCCCCTCGACCAGCCCGGCCGAGACCATCACCCCGGCGCGCGCCGGGACCCGGAGCGGGCCGTCCGCCAGCGCGGAGGCGAGGGCGTGGACCAGCTCGTGCCGGAGGACCGGGTGCGGCAGGGGCGCGTCGGTGAGCTGGATCTCCGCCAGCCAGGGCTTGGTGAAGTCGGTCCCCGCCGCGCCCACCAGCCGCCGCTTCTCCTCGGCGCTTCGGTGGACGTAGACGGTCACCCGCGGTGGGTGGCGGATCCCGAGGAGGCGGGCCAGGTCGGCGGCGTGGAACTCGCACTCGGCGAGCAACTCGCTCGCGGCCGCCTCCGGCTTCTCGGCGGGGAGCACGAGCGTGCAGCGCGCCCCCTCCCGCCGCCCGCCGAGGACCCGGTCGACGGTGGCCCGCTCCCCGTCGAGGCCGAGCGCCGCCAAGGTGGCCCTCGCCCCGAGCGCACCGCCGGCGGCCGCGAGGAGCAGGAGGGCCGGCGCCGCCGCCCGCGTCCGCCCGCCGGGCCGGGCGAGCCGGCAGGCCAGCTCGGTCGCGGCCGCGACGGAGAGCGCCAGGGCGAGGGCGAGCAGGCCCGAGAGGATCAGCCGGGCGTCGAGCGGGACCGCCTCGTCGTAGAGCGGGCCGGGCCAGGCGCCGAGGAGCGGGCTCGAGAGGAAGGCGGCCGGGCCGGCGTAGGCGGCGCGGAGAGCCAGGCCGAGCGCCGCCAGGACCAAGGCGGCGTGGAGGGCGGCCGCCGCGCCGATCCGGCGGGCCGCGAAGCCGGCCGCGACCGCGAGCGCCAGGGCGAGGAGGGCGCAGGGGAGGGTGAGGACGGCGAGGAAGCCGGCGCCGGCGAGCGCGTGGCAGGGGCCGAAGGCGGCCCGGAGGGCGGCGCCGCCGAGGAGGGCGGCGAGCAGGGCGAGGAGCACGGCCGCCGCGCCGGCGAGGGCGGCGGCGGGCGAGGGATCGGGCCGCGCCCGCTCGGCCCGCGCCGCCGCGATCCCGAGCCAGGGAGCGAGGAGGACGGCGGAGAGGAGGGCCGCCCCCTCGGCCAGCTCGTACCCGGGCGCGTCGAGGAGCGGCAGCCAGCCGCCGGCCGCGCCGAGGAGCGGGAGGAGCACCGCCGCCACCCGGACGCCGCGGCGGCGGGCGAGCGAGCGGGCGGTGTCGAGGGCGCGGGTCACGGCCGATATCGGGGCCTGGAACTACCCGGCCCCCGAGCCACCGGGATAACATGGCGCCCGATGCCGGAGAACCGGGAGCACGGCCGCGCGCCCATCGAGCTCAAGGTCGACTACAAGAAGCTCAACAGCTTCTTCGCCGACTACACCAAGAACATCTCGAAGGGCGGCACCTTCATCAAGACGAAGAAGACCCTCCCGGTCGGGACGCGGTTCCTCTTCCGGCTGACCGTGCCCGGCCGCCCCTCCCCCTTCGAGCTGAGCGGCGAGGTGGTCCACGCCAGCGCCACGGGGGACGAGGCCGGGATGGGGATCCGCTTCGTCTGGTCGGACGACAAGCGCCGGGGCGAGTTCGAGCAGGTGGTCGAGCGGCTGATGATGGAGAGCCTCGGCCCGCTCGTGGCCCAGCGGCTGCTGCGGAAGAGCTAGAGGGGAGATCGGCCAGCGGACCGTCGTGAGTGGCTCCGATGGCTTCGCTCAGGCGGACCCCTCCCCATCGGCAGCGCCACCTTGGCCCGGCGCCGACCCCTATCGACCCAGGTTCCGTTCCTGGGCGAGGCACCGACCCCCGGCGAGGACCGACGGCAGGGACCCATTCACCCCGTCCGACGGGATCGCCGCCAGAACGGGCCGGCGGAATCGGATGCGCCCGGCCCCACGATCGGCTCATGGACCGCCCTCGGGGGGGGGGAGGGCGCAGCCCTCGCGAGATCAGTACAGCACGCCCTCGAACCGGACGTGGTCGCCGGTCCGGACCCCGTGGGCCTCGGCCCAGCCGCCGTTCACCTCGAGCACGTAGCGGCTCGGCACGCCCACGTCCCGGAGCACGAGCGTGCGCGGCTCGGCCCGGGCGACGATCCCGACCACCCGGCCGGTGTCGTCGAGGAAGATCATGTCCAGGGAGATGAGCGTGTCCTTCATCCAGAACGGGTGGACGGAGGCGGTGTCGAAGAGGAAGAGCATCCCGGCGTCGGGGTCGAGCCGCTCCCGGCGCATCAGGCCGCGCTGGCGGTCCGGATCGGTCCGCGCCACCTCGACCGCCACCGGGTGGCGGGCGCCGGCGGCGGTCTCGACCACCACCCGCGCGGTGGGCGTGCCGGCCGCCCGATCGCTCGAGGCGCAGGCGGCGGCCGCGGGGAGGGCGACGAGGAGGACGGCGGCGCGCGCCCGGCGCATCAGGGCGGGACGATGCAGTACGAGGAGAAGGCCACGTCGCCCAGGTACCGGTCCCGGGTGGCCGGGTCGAGCGTGGCGAGGAAGGCCGGGTCGAGCACGAGCTGGGCGCAGACCAGCCCGGTGTCCGACTGGTAGCAGTCGCGATCCGACACGCAGGGCTTCGAGCAGTAGCCGCAGGCGGCGCCGGAGCAGTCGCCGTACCGCGAGCCCGCCGGGGCCGGCGAGACGATGCAGACGAGGTCGTCGCAGCCCAGGTTCCCGCTCTCGAAGTAGGCGCCCGAGATGCTCTGGGGCGTGGGGGGCGGCGCGGTGCCGTCCTGCTGCCAGTTCTGGTTCCAGGCCAGGGTGCAGCGGGCCCCGACGTCGGGTTTCTGGCACGCCGCCAGCGCCGGCAGGGCGAGGGCGAGGACCAGCTTCCGGGCGGCGGCGGCCATGATCGGCTCGAATCGTTAACACGCGAACGCGGTTCGGGACAAGGAACGCTCCGGGTGAAGCGACAAGCACCTACAGCCGCGCAGATCAGGCGTTTTTCCCGAGGACGGTCCGTTGCCCGTCTCCGGGCCTTTGGCTAGGATGCCCCCGGGACACGGGACAGCGCTCTGATGAGACCAACCCACGCGATGGCGGCGCTGCTCCTGGCCCTGCCGGTCACGATCCTGGCGCAGGAGATGCCGGGAATCGATCTCACCAAGCCTCCGCCGCCCAAGGAGCAGCCGCGCAAGCCGGGCGAGGAGCTGCCCCCGGTCGATCTCTCGAAGCCCGCCCCCCAGGCGCCGCCCGCCGCAGCGCCCAAGGAGGAGAAGGGCGCGCCGTTCTCCGAGAACGACGTGGCGCTGGGCGACCTGGTCAAGGCGGTGCAGCGGAAGGGCTTCCTCAAGCGGGGCCGCTTCGAGGTCGCGCCCATCTTCTCGCTCTCGGTGAACGACGCCTTCTACCAGAAGTTCGGCGGGGGGCTGCGGCTCGCCTACAGCCTCCAGGACAGCTTCGCGGTGGCGGTGCGCGGGACCTACTTCACGCCCTACCGCACCGACAACGTCCGCGAGGGGAAGCTCGCCTTCCAGAGCCAGCTGCTCAGCTCGCAGGTCTACGGCATGGCGATGGTCGACGGGATCTGGTCGCCCATCTACGGCAAGTCGTCCTTCCTCGACCGGAGCATCGTCCACTTCGACCTGTACCTGGCGGCGGGGTTCGGCCTGGTCTGGAGCGACACCAGCGGGGCGCCGCGCAACGAGGGACCGCACCTGGCCGCCGACCTGGGCGGGGGCGTGCGCTTCTACCCCAAGGAGTGGATGGCGTTCGAGCTCGGGCTGATGGCGACGCTCTACCCGGACCAGCCCGTCGTCTCCGTGCCCGGCACGATCCAGACCGTGTTCGTCGCCAACATCGGGGTCTCCTTCTTCTTCCCGACGACGTTCGAGTACGTCTACCCATGAGCCTCCGCCCGCTCGCCGGCGCCGCCCTGACGGCCCTCGCCCTCGCGGCGACCCCCGCCCCGGCCCGTGGGCAGAGCAAGGGGGACGCCTTCGCCGGGCGGATCCCGCCGGTCTCCAGCTACCTCTACCGGAAGGCCGGCCGCTTCGAGGTGACGCTCTCCGGCAACCTCTCGCTCAACGACGCCTTCGTCAGCAAGTACTTCGGCGGGGTGAAGGTCGGCTATCACCTCACCGAGTTCTTCTCCGTCTCCGGCCAGGTCCAGGCCGGGACCACCTCGCGCACCGGCTCGGCCCAGGTCTGCCGCTCCAACCAGGGCTGCAGCCCCGCCAGCCCGGACCAGCTGTGGCAGGTGCCCGGGCACCTCGACCTGGTGGCGGGCGTCGAGGCGGCCTGGTCGCCGGTCTACGGCAAGCTCAACATCGCCTCGGAGAAGGTCGTCCACTTCGACCTCTCGCTGCTCGGCGGCGTGGACTGGATCTCCTACCAGGAGGTGGTCTCGTCCGCCCAGGCGGCCGACCTCGTCGCCGCCGGCCAGACCCCGGGCAACAAGGGGACCATCGGCGGGCACGTCGGGCTGGGCGTGCGCCTGTTCTTCACCGAGGCGATCGCCGCCCGCCTGGAGCTCAAGGACTACATCTACGCGGTGGCGGTGCCGAACTGGCAGGAGGGGGGCGGGGCGCGCAAGGACGTGCAGAACCAGCTCTTCGCCGAGCTCGGCGTCTCGGTCTTCTTCCCCTTCCAGAACCGCTCGGCCCCCTGAGCCTCCCATGGCGCCTCCCGCGATCCGGCTCCTCCTCCTCGCTGCGGCCCTCGCCGCCGCCCCGGCGGCGCGCGCCCAGCTCGGGATCGACCTCTCCGCCCCCCCGGCGGCCAAGGAGAAGAAGCCCGCCCCGAAGCCCAAGCAGAAGGCGACCAAGAAGCCGGCCCCGGCCCCCGCCCCGGAGGCGGCCAAGCCCGCCGCCCCGCCCGCGCCCGCCGCGCCGCCACCCGCGCCGGGGGAGGCGCCGCCGCCCGCCCCCGTCCCGCCGCCGCGCGCTGCCCCGAAGCAGGAGGCGCTCCCCGCGCTCGACCTGGGCCGCGCGGCGCCGTCGGCCGAGGCCAAGGCCCGGCTGGACCTGGCGAGGAAGCTCCTCGACCAGGGCGCGCTCGAGGCGGCCGCCCTCGCCTACGACCAGATCACCCGCGAGTCGGCCCTGGCCGCGGTCCACCCGGACGCGCGCCTCCAGCTGGGCAAGACGCTCGCCCGGCTCGGCCTGGGCCACTCCGCCCTGGCGCAGCTCGACCTCCTCCTCGACGCCGGCCCGCAGGGGCGGCTCTACGCCTCGGCGATGGAGGCGCTCTTCGCCGTCGGCTCGAAGCTCGGGAACGAGCAGCCGCTCCTCTCGCGCGTCGCCCGCCACTCCCGCGACGCCTTCCCGCCCGGCTACGAGGACCGCTTCCACTTCCTGCTCGCGAAGTACGAGTTCGAGCGCGGCCGGGCCCTCGAGGAGGCGGGGCGCGTCCAGGAGGCCCGCGCCTCCTGGGCCGAGGCGCGCCGGCTGGTGGCCCTGGTGCGCGAGCAGGCCGGCACCGCCGGCCCGGGCGCGGCGGCCGAGGCGGAGGACGTCTACGCGCGGGCCCGCTTCGTGGACGGCCTGGTCCTCTACGCCCAGGGGGACGACGCCAGCGCCATCGAGGCCTTCAAGGAGGTGGTGCGGATCTCCAACCCGAAACGGGGCCGGGTGGCCGATGCGCAGATCCGGGAGCTGGCCTTCCTCCAGCTGGCCCGCATCCACTACCAGAACCGGCAGAACCGCTACGCCATCTTCTACTACGACAAGATGCCCTGGGGCGGGGAGCACTGGCTGGAGGGGCTCTGGGAGGCCTCCTACGCGCACTACCGCGTGGGCGACTACGAGAAGACCCTGGGCAACCTCCTCACCCTCCAGTCGCCCTACTTCCGGGACGAGTACTTCCCCGAGTCCTACGTCCTCAAGGCCATCGTCTACTACGAGAACTGCCGCTACCCCGAGGCGCGGCTGGTGCTCGAGACCTTCTCCGGCCTCTACGAGCCGGTCTACGACGAGCTCTCCCGGATCACCACCACCCCGCGCCCCCCGGCCGGCTACTTCGACCTCCTCGAGGCGGGCAGCGCGCGGGGCGCCTCGCCGCTCACGCGCAAGCTCGCCAAGCTCGCCTTCACCGACGAGAACGTGCGCCGGCTCTACGAGGCGGTGCACGAGGTGGAGGCCGAGGTGGACAAGGGGCTGGGGGGGCGAAAGCCGGAGTTCCGCGCCTCCTCGCTCGCCCGGCGGCTCGGGGAGGGGCTGGCGGCGGAGAAGTCGGCCCTGGTCGACGAGGCGGGGGCGCGGGCCCGCGCCAAGCTCGAGTACGAGCGCGACCAGCTCCGCACCCTGCTCGCCCAGGCGCTCCGGATCCAGATCGAGGTCTCGCGCAAGGAGCGCGAGGCGCTCGAGGGGGCGCTCGCCACCGGGAGCCAGGTGGAGGTGGTGCGGGACCTCAAGTACTCGAGCGCGGTCTCCGACGAGCACCTCTACTGGCCCTACGAGGGCGAGTTCTGGCGCGACGAGCTCGGGACCTACTCCTACACGCTCACCCGCGGCTGCAAGGACCGCCTGC
This sequence comes from Anaeromyxobacter sp., assembly GCA_035498135.1. Lineage (GTDB taxonomy): Bacteria > Myxococcota > Myxococcia > Myxococcales > Anaeromyxobacteraceae > Anaeromyxobacter. The sequence continues at coordinate 5,580 of DATKAL010000290.1, read as the reverse complement.
CCCGCTCGCAGGCGGCCGCCGGCCGGTAGCCGACCCGGTTCCCCCGTGCCCGCGACCCTCGCCATCCTCCTCGCCGCCCTGGCGCTCGCGGGCCCGGCCGCCGCCGCCGAGCCCCGGACCGCGCCGCCCAAGGAGGCGGACCTGGGGGCGAAGCGCTCGGTGGCCCCCGACGCCGCCCTCGGCGGCCAGCTCGAGGGGAAGCGCAAGGTGGAGGAGGCGGCCGGGCCGAAGCTCGACTTCGAGACCTTCCGGCGCACGGTCGAGTTCGACATCTCCGGGAAGCGGAAGGAGGAGATCGCCAGCCTCCAGAAGCTGATCCGCCTCGGGGGCGGGAGCGACGCCGACACGCCGCAGTGGTACTTCCGGCTCGCCGAGCTGCTCTGGGAGGAGTCGCAGTACGACTTCTTCGAGGCCAACCGCCGCGACGATCGGCTCATCGCCCTGGGGACTCGCGGGGACCCGCGCGAGATCGACAAGCTGATGGCGGAGAAGAAGGAGCTGGAGGACCGCTGCCGGGGCCACCAGGACCAGGCGGTCGCCCTCTACCGGGCCATCATCCAGAAGTACCCGAAGTACCCGCGCATGGACGAGGTGCTCTACTTCCTCGCCGAGAACCTCACCAAGCGCAACCGGCAGGACCCCGACGCCCTCAAGGCCTACCGCTCCCTGATCAAGAACTTCCCCGACTCGCGCTACGTCCCCGACGCCTGGATGGCCTTCGGCGAGTACTACTTCGAGCGGGCCAACAAGAACGACCGGACCGACAACCTGAACAAGGCGCTCGAGGCCTACCGCAAGGCGGCCGAGCACCAGGAGAGCTCGGTCTACGGCTACGCCCTCTACAAGCAGGCCTGGGTGCACACCAACCTCGGCAACTGGAACGAGGCGCTGGAGCTCTTCCGGAGCGTGATCTTCTTCGGGGAGATGCCCACCTCCACCGTCCCCGCCGACCGCAAGCTCGCCCTGGTGAAGGAGGCGCGGAAGGACTACGTCCGCACCTACAGCCACGTGGGCTCGGCCGAGGGGGCCTGGGACGAGTTCCGGCGGGTGGGCGGGCAGACCGGCTGGTGGGAGATGGTGAAGACCCTCGCCGGCCTCTACTTCGACGAGGGGAAGGACCGGGACGCGATCCTCGTCTACCACCGGCTGATCCAGGAGCGGCCGCTCTCCGTCGAGGCCCCCTTCTTCCAGTCGCGGATCGTGACCAGCGCCGGCCGGATGGGGAAGAAGGAGGCGGCGGTCCAGCAGGCGAAGGTGTTCGTCAAGCTGCTCCGGGACATCGAGGCCTCGCCCGAGGGGAAGGACCCGAAGAACGACCAGGTCCTGAAGGACGCCCGCCACTCGGCCGAGAACACCCTCCGGGTCCTGGCGGTCCAGTATCACAACGAGTGGAAGAAGACCCGCGACGACCCCGTGGCCGCGCTCGCCTCCCAGGTCTACGAGCAGTACCTCGAGGTCTTCCCCGGCGAGCCGCCGGCCTACGAGATGCGCTTCTTCCACGCCGAGCTGCTCTACGCGCTCGCCGACTTCGAGGGGGCGGCCGACGAGTACGAGCGGGTGGCCCTGGCGGACGTGGCCGCCGCGGAGGGGAAGGGGAAGCCGGGGAAGTTCTTCCGCGACGCGCTGGAGAACACCGTCTTCGCCCGGGACGCGGTGGCGAAGAAGGCCGACGCGGCCGAGCCGCGCGCCGCCCCCGATCCGAAGCGGGCCGTCGCGCTCACCCCCGCCCGCCAGAAGCTGGTCGACGCCTGCGAGCGCTACCTCAAGTGGCAGCCGAAGGGGGACCGCTGGGTGGAGGTCGCCTACAAGGCGGCCAACCTCTACTACCGGCACAACCGGTTCGGCGAGGCGACCGACCTCTTCACCCGGGTCGCCCTCGACCACCCGGAGCACGAGCTGGCCGGCTACTCCACCAACCTGGTCCTCGACGCCTACAACCTGCTCGGCGACTGGCGCAACGTGAACGGCTGGGCGAAGCGGTTCTACGCCGACGCCGCCCTGATCAAGGCCCACCCCCAGCTCAAGGACGACCTGGCCCGGGTGATCGAGCAGAGCGCCTTCAAGGTGATCGAGGAGCGGGAGCGGGCCAAGGACTGGCTGGCCGCGGCCGAGGAGTACCAGACCTTCGCCCGCGACTGGCCCGCCTCCAAGCTCGCCGCCACCTCCCTCTACAACGCCTCGGTGGACCTGGTCCGGGCCGGGCGGCTCGACCGGGCGATGGAGGTCCGCGAGCAGCTCCTCGCCCGCTACCCCGCCGATCCGCTGGCGCCGCGCTGCCTCTACGACAACGCCGAGGCCCACGAGGCCACCGCCGACTTCGAGGCCGCCGCCGACCGCTACGAACGCTACTTCCAGGAGTGGCGGCGCGCCCGCGCCCCCGCCCCCGCGCCCCGCCGGAAGGGGAAGGCCGCCCCGGCGCCCGCCCCCGCGCCGGCCGCGTCCGCCTGGGAGGAGAAGAAGGCGAACGACGGGATCGTGAACGCCGCGGTCTTCCGGGCCGGGCTGCGCCAGTGGGCCAAGGCGGAGGCGGCCAGCCTCGCCTACCTGGAGGCCTGGCCGGAGGGCGCCGACGCGCCGCGGATCTTCCTCTCCCTGGCCGACCTCTACGCGCGCCAGGGCCAGACCGCGAAGGAGCTCCACCAGCTCGAGGAGTACCAGCGCCGCTACGCCCGGGACCCGGACGAGTGGCTCGCCCTCCAGCAGCGGATCGCCGACCTGCTCGAGAAGTCGGGCAACGCCGCCGGGGCCCGGCGCGCCTACGACCTCGGGCTCGAGCACTGGAAGCGCAACAGGGCGGCGGTGAAGGACCGCGGGCTGCCCCTCGTCGCCGAGGCCCGCTACCGGTCCCTCGAGCCGGCCTGGGCCGCCTACGACAAGATCACGCTCGACGTCGCCCCCCGGTACCTCAAGTCGCAGCTCCAGGTGAAGGGCAAGAAGCTCCACGAGCTCGAGGTCGAGTACGGCGAGATCGTGAAGCTGAAGCAGGCCGAGCCGGCCATCTGTGCCCTCACCCGGATCGGCCTCGGCTACCGCCGCTTCGCCCAGGCGCTCCGCGAGGCCCCGGTCCCCAAGGAGCTCCGGGGCAAGAAGGAGTACGTCGAGGAGTACAAGGCCCAGATCGAGCAGGTCGCCGAGCCCCTCGACAAGAAGGCGGTGGAGGGGCTCGACCTGGCGGTGAAGGCCTCCCGCGACTACGGGGTGGTGAACGCCTGCGCCCGGGAGGCGACCGCCATCCTGGTGAAGGTGGAGCCGGAGAAGTACGGCCCCTCGCCCGAGATCGTCCCGGCGGTGGCGGTGGCCGCCCCCGACGCGCGGCGCGGCTACGGGCTCCTCGCCGACCTGCTCCCGCCCCCCGCGGCCGCCCCCAAGGCCGCCGCCCGCCGCGCCGACGCCCCCGCGCTCCCGGCGCTCCAGCTCTCGCAGCGCGGCCCGCGGGCCGCCGAGACCGCCGCCGACGCGGATCCGCAGAAGCGCACCATCGCGGCCGAGCCGGCCGTCCCCCGGCCGAGGAAGAAGGGCTCCGACGACGAGGACCTCCTGCCGTGAGCCCCCGCGCCGCCACCCTCTGCCTGCTCCTCGCCGGCTGCGCCGGCGCCGGCGGGGCCGCCCACCCGGCCGCCTCCCCCGCCCGGCCGGCGGCCGGCTCCCCGCCCGGCGGCGCCGCCGGGGGCGCGGCTGCCGAGCCCGGCCCGCCCTCGCCCCGGACCCAGCGCCTCTTCGCCGAGGCGGTCCAGGCGGAGGAGGACCAGAAGAAGGCCAAGGTCCCGACCGACTGGCCGCTGCTCGAGCGGCGCTGGCGGGCGGTGCTCGAGGAGGTCGACCTCCCCGAGGCCCGCTACAACCTGGGCGTCACCCTCGAGGCGCAGGGGCGGCTGGGGGAGGCCCGGGCCGAGTACGAGAAGGCCCGCGCCGCGCGCCCCTCGCTGCGCCAGGCGTCGGTGAACCTCGGGGTCCTCCAGGAGAAGGAGGGCGATCCGCGCGGGGCGCAGGCCGCCTACGCCGCCGTGCTCCGCGACTTCCCCGACGAGGCCCGCGCCCGCGAGCGGCTCGCCGCCCTCTACCTCTCCACCGGCCAGCTCGACGAGGCCTGGCGGTTCGCCCGCGAGGCCCTCCTCCAGGACCCGCGCGCCATGGGCGCCTACAAGATCCTGGTGCGGGTGGCGATGGAGCGGAAGAACCTCGACCTCGCCCACCTGGTGGCCCTCCGGGCGCAGAAGCTCGACCCGGCCGATCCCGAGCTCCCCTGGCTGATGGGGCAGGTGCTGGAGGGGCAGGGGGACGGGGCGGGCGCCGAGGTCCAGTGGCGGAAGGCGCTCTCCCTCCAGGAGGGGTTCCTCCCCGCCCGCGCCTCCCTCCTCCAGGCCGCCCTCCGCAAGCAGGCCTGGGGAGCGGTGGTGGAGCACTCCGAGGCGCTGCTCCGCGCCGATCCGCGGAACGCCCCCGCCGAGCTGGTGCACGGGATCGCGCTCCGCCATCAGGAGAGGCCCGACGAGGCGCTGGCCGCCTACGCCCGGGCCGAGCAGGCCGGCGGCGGGAAGCTGCCGGAGGTGCACCTCGCCCGCGGGATCCTCTATCTGCGGGTGAAGAACGAGTGCGCCCCCGCCCTGGAGGAGTTCCGGGCCTACGCCCGCGAGGCCGGGCCGGTGGCGACCACCAGCTCGCCGGTCCTCAAGCTCGAGCGGGAGTGCGAGCAGGCGCTGGAGGAGAGCCGGCGGGCGGCGGAGGCCGCCCGGGAGATGCAGGCCGAGGCGGCGAGGAAGGCGGAGGCGGCGAAGCAGGCCGGCGGAGAGGCGCCCGGGGCGGCGGGCTCCCCCCCGGCGCCCGCACCGCCGCGGTGAGGTAAGCTCGAGCGAGGGGCGGAGAACGACGATGCGCACGGTCCTGATCGCGATGCTGCTCGGCGGCCCCCTGTGGGCGGCCGCCCAGCCGGCGGCCAAGGAGGGGGCGGAGAAGCCCCCGCCCAAGATCGAGTACGAGAAGAAGACGGTCATCAACTTCGAGGACGACACCATCGAGGGCGACCTGAAGCGGCCCGACGGCGAGTACGTCGAGGCGCGCCGCAAGGTGGACCACTCGAACCTCATCAAGATCCGCGAGAGCTGGCGGGACAAGGTGCTGCAGGCATCGGGCGAGCTCTAGCCCGCCCCCGGGAGACCATGGCCACCCCCATCACCCTCAAGGTGTTCCGCGGCGAGGAGCTCGTCCGGAGCGAGCGCTTCAGCCGCGAGATCATCAAGATCGGGCGGCTCGCCTCGGCCCACCTGGTGCTCGACGACGAGCGGGTCTCCCGCATCCACGCCGTGGTCGAGGTCGCGCCCGACGGCACCCTCTCCATCATCGACATGGGGAGCGCCGAGGGCACCTTCGTGAACGGGAAGAAGGTGAGCCGCGGCGCCCTCAAGCCCGGGGACGAGATCACCCTGGGCGGGCTCCGGATCGTGCTGGACGAGGTGGAGGCGCCGGCCGCGACGGCGCCCGGGCCCGCCGCCCCCGCGGCGGCCCTCGGCTCGTCCCCTGCCGCCCCGCGCCCGGCCGGCGGGCCCGCCGCCCCGGCCGCCGCCCTCGGGCCGACGGCCCCCG
>DATKAL010000289.1:0-4010 GCA_035498135.1 Anaeromyxobacter sp. | reverse complement strand
GAGGGGCCAGCCCGGCCGAGGCGACCCGCCGGCTCGGCGTCGCCGCCGGGCCGCTCGCCGGGCTGGAGCGGGCCGAGGCCCGGCTCGCGGCGGTGGCCGACCCCATCGAGCGGCTCTCCCTGGAGGCCTCCCTCCCGCGCTGGATCGTGGAGCGGTTCGTGGCCGAGCTCGGGGAGGGCGAGGCCAGGGTCCTCGCCCTGGCGCTCAACTCCCGCGCCCCGCTCACCGTCCGGTCGAACCTCCTCCGCGGGGATCGCGAGGCCCTGCGCGTCCGGCTCGCGGCCGAGGGGGTCGGGGCCGAGCCCACCCGCCACTCGCCCTGGGGGCTGGTGCTGGACGGGCGCCTGAACGCCTTCTCCCTGCCCGCCTTCCGGGAGGGGCTGTTCGAGATCCAGGACGAGGGCAGCCAGCTCATCGCCCTGGCCTGCGGGGCCCGGTCCGGGCAGATCGTGGTGGACGCCTGCGCGGGCGCGGGAGGGAAGGCGCTGGCGCTCGCCGCCGAGATGCACAACCGCGGCACCCTCCACGCCCTCGACTCCGACGCCGATCGGCTCGGCGAGGCACGCCGCCGGGCCCGCCGGGCCGGGGTGGACAACCTCCGGATCCGGCCCATCGCCGCCGGTCCGGAGGCCTCGGCCCAGCTCCAGGACCTGGCCGGCCGCGCCGACCTGGTGCTCGTCGACGCCCCCTGCAGCGGGCTCGGGGCCCTCCGGCGGAAGCCGGACGCGCGCTGGCGGCTCACGCCCGAGGATCCCGCCCGCTTCGCCGGGATCCAGCGCGAGCTCCTCGCCCGGTTCGCCGCCCTGGTCCGGCCGGGCGGCCGGCTGGTCTACGCCACCTGCGCCATCGGCCGGACGGAGAACGCGGAGGTGGCCGACTTCGCCGAGCGCGAGCTCGGGCTCGTCCCCGCCCCGGTGGCGCAAACCCTGGGGGAGGAGCGGGCGCGGGCCCTCGGGGCGGCGGGGGGCCGGGTCGAGCTCCTGCCCCACCGGCAGGGGACCGACGGGTTCTTCTTCGCGGTCTTCGAGCGGAGGAAGTAGGTGCCCGAGCTCCCCGAGGTGGAGATCGCCGCCCGGAACCTCCGCGCCTGGACGGCGGGGCGCACCATCGAGCGGGTCGAGACCGATCCCCGGGCGCGGCGGATCTTCCGGCCGGCCCGGCCGCCGGCGGTGGCGCGCGCCCTGGCCGGCGCCCGCTTCCAGGCGGTCCGGCGGATGGGGAAGCAGCTCCTCATCGCCCTGGAGAAGGACGGGGCTCCCCTCGGCCTCGCGAGCCACCTGGGGATGACCGGGAAGTGGGTCCGCCGGCCGGAGCCTGGACGGCGCGCGGCGGATGGGGCCGCCGCGGCGCCGCGCCACTCCCGCGCCCGCCTCCACCTCGACGACGGGGCGACCCTCCACTACCAGGACCTCCGCCTCTTCGGCCGGCTCCGGGTCGTCCCCGGGGCGCGCTTCGAGGCCCTCCCGGAGGTGCGGGCGCTCGGGCCGGACCCGCTCGCCGACGGCGTCGACCCCGCCCGGCTCGCGGCGCTGCTCGCCCGGAGCCGCCAGGCGGTGAAGCCGAGGCTCCTCGACCAGCGGCTGCTCGCCGGCGTCGGGAACATCTACGCCAGCGAGAGCCTGTTCCGGGCGCGGATCGATCCGCGGCGCGCCGCCCGCTCGCTCTCCCGGGCCGAGGTGGAGCGGCTCGGGGCGGCGATCGTGGAGGCGATGCGGGAGGGGATCGCCCGGCAGGAGGGGCCGGAGATCGCCTACGTGGAGGAGGGGGGCGAGAACCCCTTCCTCGTCTACGCCCGGGAGGGCGAGCGCTGCCCGCGCTGCCGCCGGGCGCGGATCGCCCGGACGGTGCAGGCGCAGCGGTCGACCTTCTTCTGCCCCCGCTGCCAGCGGTAGACTCCCGCCGATGCGCCCCGACGACATCGCCCGGCTCTCGGTCGCGGAGCTCCGGGCGCGGCTGCTCGAGCGGGACACGCCCCTCCCCGAGGCCTGCGAGGCTGCGCTCGAGGGGGACGGGCGCGCCGGGGCCCGCGAGGTGCTCCGGCTGCTCCGCGCCCGGCGGGCCCGGAACCGGGCCGAGGGGCAGCGGCTCCGGCACCTCCTCCGCTACGAGGTGGAGCTGTGGGACCGCGGGGTGGTGCACGTGGCCGGGGTGGACGAGGCCGGGATGGCGCCCCTCGCCGGGCCGGTGGTGGCGGGGGCGTGCGTCCTGCCCAAGGACTACCGGCCCCGAGGGATCGACGACTCGAAGCAGCTCGACCGGAAGGAGCGCGAGCGGCTCGCCCTCGACATCCGGAGGAACGCCGTCTGCTTCGCCACCGCACGGGCCGAGGTGGAGGAGATCGACCGGCTCAACATCTACCGCGCGGGCCTCCTCGCCCTCCGCCGGGCGGTGGAGGGGCTCGGGGTCCGGCCCGGCCACGTCCTCGTCGACGCCCGCAAGCTGCCGGAGCTGGCCCTCCCGCAGACCCCGATCATCCACGGCGACGCCCTCTCGCTCACCATCGCCGCCGCCAGCATCCTCGCCAAGACCACGCGTGATGCCTTGATGGCGGAGCTGGACGCCGCCCACCCCGGTTACGGCTTCGCGCGGCACAAGGGCTACCCCACCGCGGAGCACTTCGACGCCCTCCGCAGGCTCGGGGCCTGCCCGGTCCACCGGCGCTCCTTCGCGCCGGTGCGGCAGGCGCTCGGCCTCGAGCCGGTGCAGGGAGACCTCTTCGCCCCGCCCGACCCCGCGGAGGGCGGGGAGCCGGACGCCGACGAGGTCTGACCGGCGGCGCCGCGGAACGCGCGGCATTTGACGGACCGTCCCCCAGTCGCTACAAGTGGCCTCGAGGACGAGCCCGACGGTGCCGGCGCGTTTCCCGTGGGCCAGGGATCTCCCCAGGCCCGGGCGCCCCCCGATCCGGCGAACGCATGCGAGAGAGATCACCGAACCTTCATCCCCCGACGTCCCCCGAAGCAGACCTCGAAGAGCGAACCGCCCGCGCCGGGCCGCCCCCGGGCCTTGCGCTCGATCCCCCGGCGGAGCCGCTCGCCGACCACCCGCCCGAGATCCCGGTCGACCGGCTCGATCCGGACGCGCTCCGGGTGATCGCCCGCCTGCGACACATGGGCCACCGCGCCTACCTGGTGGGCGGCTGCGTGCGCGACCTGCTGGTGGGGAAGACGCCCAAGGACTTCGACGTCGCCACCGACGCCCACCCGGGCGAGGTGCGGGCGATCTTCCGCAACTGCCGGCTGATCGGCCGCCGGTTCCGGCTGGCCCACGTCTACTTCCGGGGCGGCAAGGTGATCGAGGTCGCCACCTTCCGGAAGAACCCCATCGACGTGGCCGAGGACGTGGGCGAGGGCGACGGCGACCTGCTCATCACCCGGGACAACGTGTTCGGCACCGCCGAGGAGGACGCGGTCCGCCGCGACTTCACGGTGAACGGGCTCTTCTACGACGCGGCCACCGGCGAGGTGATCGACTACGTGGGCGGCCGCGCCGACGTGGAGGCGCACCGGATCGCCACCATCGGCGACCCCGAGACCCGCATGCGCGAGGACCCGGTGCGGGCGCTCCGCGCGGTCCGGTTCGCCGCCCGGCTCGGCTTCACCATCGCGCCGGACACCTTCGAGGCGATGCGCCGGCACGCGGGGGAGCTCTCCCGCTGCGCCCCGGCCCGCGTCCTGGAGGAGATCTTCAAGCTCCTGCGCTGCGGCGCCTCGGCCCGGGCCTTCGAGCTCCAGCGGTCCTGCGGCGCCCTGGTGGTGGTGCTCCCGGCGCTGGCGGCCGCGCTCGAGGGCTGGGACGAGCCCGGGCGGCGGGCGTTCTTCGCGCACCTCGCGGCCCTCGACCGGCTGGTGCGCTCCGGCGCGGACGTCTCGGACGCCGTGCTCCTCGGGGCGCTGCTCATGCACCTCGCCCCCCCGCCCGAGGAGGCGCGCGCCCCCGGCCCGGAGGAGCACCCGGCCCGCACGCCGGCTCGGGCCGGCCGTCCGGGGCACCCCGGGGACGAGCTGCTC
>DATKAL010000288.1:0-4477 GCA_035498135.1 Anaeromyxobacter sp. | reverse complement strand
GGACACCCTCCCTGGCCACCCCCGGTGGCGGGGCGGCCCCTTGGTCGCTCCGTTCTAGCCTGCCGCCGCCTCGCTGGCCACCACCGTGACGATCAGGCCGTCCACCCGCACCACCCGGATCCGGGCGCCGCGGGGGATGGGGGCCTCGCTCCGCGCCCTCCAGTATTCGCCGCGGACGAAGACGTCGCCCCCGCCCGGGCCCACCTCGCTCAGGGCCTCGCCGAGCGCGCCCAGGAGGGCCGGCGAGCCCAGCTGGAGCGGCGCGCGCCGGCCGCGGACCACCTTCCAGGCCATGAAGCCGAGCACCGCCGCGAGCGCGACCGGGGTCGGCCAGACCACCCAGGGCGAGAGCCGGAGCGCGGAGGGGTCGAACCAGCTCCCGCTGGGGGAGGCGTCCACGAAGAAGAGCAGGCCGAGCACCACCAGGGCGCCGCCGCCCACCCCGGCGGCGCCGTGCGCGGGCAGGTACGACTCCGCCACCATCAGCCCGACGCCCGCCAGGAGCAGGAGGACGGCGCCGACGTTCACCGGGATGACCCGCATCGCCAGGAAGGCGAGGAAGAGGCAGAGCGCCCCGGCCGCGCCCGGCAGGATCGCCCCCGGGTGGTAGAACTCGACCGCGATCCCGAGCATCCCCACGAGCATGAGGATGGCCACCACGTTCGGGTCGGCGAGGAACCCGAGCAGCCGCTGCCGGACGGTGGGCTCGTAGGCCTCGAGCGTCGCGCCCTGGAGGTGAAGGGTCTTGTCGCCCACCGCGGTGCCGACCGCGCGCCCCTCCGCCGCCGCGAGGAAGGCCGCGGGATCGGGCGCCACCAGGTCCACCACCCTGGCCTTCACCGCCTCGTCGGCGGTGATCGACACGCTCTCGCGCACCGCCTTCTCCGCCCACTCCACGTTCCGGTGGCGCGCCCCGGCGATGCTGCGGGCGAAGGCGGCGGTGTCGTTCTCCACCTTCTTCGCCATGTCCTTGCCCGCCTCCTCCGCCACGTCGCGCCCCGCCCCGGTGACCGGGTGGGCGGCGCCGATGTTGGAGCTCGGGGCCATCGCCGCCAGCCCGGCCGCCAGGGTGAGGAAGACGCCGGCCGAGCCCGCCCGCGCGCCCGCCGGCCCCACCCAGACCAGCACCGGGACGTCGCTCGCCAGCATGGCCTGGACGATCTCGCGGGTGGCGTCGAGCTGGCCTCCCGGGGTGTCGAGCGTCATGAGCAGCGCGGCGTAGCCCCCGCTGCGCGCCCGCTGGAGGGCCGCGATCAGGAACTCGGCCGTCCCGCCGGTGATCGGCCCCTTCACCTCGGCCGTGAGGACCCGGGGCGCCGGGGCGGGGGGCGGGGTGGTGGTCCCGGCCGGCCCCGCCGCGAGGGCGAGCCCGGCGAGGAGGAGCGAGGCTGCGGCGGCGGCGCGGCGGCCGGCGCGCCCGGCCCGGAGCTTCTCGGTGCGCATGCGAGTCACCTCGGCGACGGTGGGGTGGCGAGCTCCTTCATCACGAGCTTCAGATCCTCCCACGCCTTCTTCTTCTCGTCCGGGCTGCGGAGGAGGTAGGCGGGGTGGAAGGTGGGCATGAGCCGGATCCCCTCGTACTCGGACCAGCGGCCGCGCAGGCGGCTGATCGGGGTGGTGTCCCGGAGGAGCGTCTGGGCGGCGAACTTGCCCAGCGCCACGATCACCCGGGGCTGGATGGCGGCCAGCTGCGCGCGCAGGAAGGGCTCGCAGGCCTGGATCTCGTCCGCCTCGGGGTTCCGATTCCCCGGCGGGCGGCACTTCACCACGTTGGCGATGTAGACGTCCTCGCGCCGGCGACCCATCGCCTCGATCATCTTGGTGAGGAGCTGGCCCGCCCGGCCGACGAAGGGCTCGCCCTGTCGGTCCTCGTCCTCGCCCGGGCCCTCGCCCACGAACACCAGGTCGGCGGCGGGGTTCCCCACCCCGAAGACGAGCCGGGTCCGGCCCGCGCCCAGCTTGCAGCGGGTGCACTCGCCGAGCTCGGCGCGGACCGCGAGGAGCGCGGCGCTGCCGCAGCCCTTGGCGGAGGTCGTGTACGGGGCTTGCCCGGCCACCGCGGGCGGAGCCGGCGTCCGCTCCCCCCCCGATCGAGGCGCCCCCACGTCCGGCGCCGGGGCCGCGGGCGCGCGCTCCCGCCCGGCGGAGGTCGCGGCGGCCGCCCTGGCGAGCGCCTCGGGCGATGGAGGAGGCAGCTCGCGCACCCCCGCCGCCTCCAGCCAGCGCAGATGGCGCTCCACCTCCGCCGCCACCTCGGCGATCGCCGTCGCCCGCTCCTGTGCGTCCCCGCTCACATCGCCCCCCTTCGGCTGGAACGTGGCGTTGCGGTCCTGCTCCCGCCGCCCCTGCAATCGGGCCGGATGGAACTGCGCCGCCTGCTCGTCACCGCGTCCCTCGCCGCCCTCGCCGTCGCGATCCTGACCTGGCCCTCCGACGCCCAGGCCTGGGGCCCGCTCGCGCACCTGAACTTCTCGGCGCAGGCGCTGGCCGGCCTGGGCGTGGTCCAGCCCTCCGTCCGGGCCCTGCTCGAGGACTTCGGGAACGAGTTCCTGTACGGCTCGCTCGCCGCCGACATCGTGGTGGGCAAGAACATGGCCCGCTACCTGTACCACTGTCACAACTGGCGCGTGGGCTTCAACGTGCTCAAGCAGGCGAGCCCAGGCGCCGAGCAGGCCTTCGCCCTCGGCTTCCTCGCCCACCTCTCGGCCGACACCGTCGCCCACAACTACTACGTCCCGTTCAAGACGGTGGCCTCGTTCCACAAGACCAGCACGCGCCACGCCTACTGGGAGCTCCGCTACGACCAGCGGATGGACAAGAGCCTCTCCCGCCTGGCGCGCCAGGTCTCCACCCGCGCCCTGCGCGGCCACGACGACCTCCTCGCCCGGACGCTCACCGGCGCCTCGGTGATCCCCTTCGGCGTCTCGAAGCAGCTCTTCCGCTCGCTGCTGGTGAGCGCGCGGATGGGGCGCTTCCGGGACGTCTCGCGCTCGCTCCTCGCCCGCGAGCGGAACCTGGTGCTCGAGCCCGACCTCGTGCTCGAGACCAACGGCCTCGCGGTCCAGGCGATCCTCGGCCTCCTCGACGAGGGCGAGCGCTGCCAGGCGGCCCGGGCCGACGCCACCGGCGCCCGGAACATCCGGCTGGCCGGAGACCTGCGCAAGCAGCTCCGCGAGCGGACCGCCAAGAAGCGGATCCTGTTCCGGGACGCGGGCGAGATCGCCGCCGAGACGCGGGAGAGCTTCCGCCGCGGGATCCACGGCAAGCTGATCCTGCCCCCCTCCATCGGGAAGCTCGCGGCGTAGGCGCGGCTCTCCCGATCCATCCCCCCGATTCGAGAACCGCCCCGGCGCCCTACCCCTCGCCCTGCCGCGGGCGCCGCGCGTCCAGCACCGGCAGGATCCAGTCCAGGATCGCCTCCGCCACCTTCTCCTTCGTCCCCTCGATCTCGGCCAGCTCGGTGGCGGACACGAGCGCCACGCGGTTGGTGTCGGCCCCGAACCCTGCCGACGGGCCGCCCACCTTGTTGGCCACCACCAGATCGCAGCCCTTCCCCTTCAGCTTCTCGCGGGCCCGGGCGATGACCTCCTCGGTCTCGGCGGCGAACCCGACCAGCACCGGCGCGCGCGGCTGGCCGGCCAGGCGCCGCCCCAGCCCGGCCAGGATGTCGGCGGTCCGGGAGAGGACCAGCGTCTCGTCGCCGTCGCGCTTCTTGATCTTCTGGGCGGCCGCGGTGCGGGGCCGGTAGTCCGACACCGCCGCCGCGCCGACGAAGAGATCCATCTCCGCGGCGTGACCCTCGACCGCCCGGGCCATCTCCTCCGCGGTCTCCACCCGGACCACCTCGACGTCGGGCGGATCGGGGAGCGCGGTGGGGCCGGAGACCAGCGTCACCTCGGCGCCGCGCCGCGCCGCCACCCGGGCCACCGCGTAGCCCATCTTCCCGGAGGACGGGTTGGAGATGAAGCGGACCGGGTCGATGGGCTCCCGGGTGGGGCCGGCGGTGACCAGCACCTTCCGTCCGGCGAGGTCGAGCGCCCCGAGGAGGCGCGAGCCGGCGAGGGCGATCTCGGCCGGATCCGCCAGCCGCCCCTCCCCCACGTCGCCGTCGGCGAGCTCGCCCGAGGCCGGCCCGACCAGGTGGAGGCCGCGGGCCCGCAGGGCGGCCACGTTCTCGGCGGTGGCCGGGTTCCGCCACATCCTGGTGTTCATGGCGGGGGCGAGGAGGACCGGGCAGGTGGCGGCCAGGACCGTGGTGGTGACGGCGTCGTCCGCCATCCCCGCCCGCAGCCGCGCCAGGAGGTCGGCGGTGGCCGGGGCGACGATCACCAGGTCGGCGGCCCGCGCGAGCTCGAGGTGGCCGTAGGTCAGGTCGGCGGTGGGGTCGAGGAGATCGACCAGCACCGGCGCGCCCGAGAGGGCCTGGAAGGTGAGGGGGGCCACGAACCGCGTGGCGGCCGGCGTCATCGCCACCCGC
>DATKAL010000287.1:0-9985 GCA_035498135.1 Anaeromyxobacter sp. | reverse complement strand
CGGGGAGGACTTGGCGCGGCGCGGTCATCTTCCGGTGGAGGGCAGGAATCGTGCCTTCGCGAGGTGGGCGCGGCGCTTCAGCTTGCCCGACCGCACACGGACGCGGCGCGGCCTCTTCGGCCGAACCCCGGAACTCTCGGTGAGGATGATCCCGGTGAGGATGGTCCGGATCGATGATGATCCGTGAACCGTGAGGATGATCCGTGAGCCCGCTGAGGGTGTGAGGATGGTCCGCCGCGAGAATGGACCGACCCCGCGGAACCCGGTGAGCGCGGAGCTTCGCACGCCGCGCAGCAACGGCGTCAGTCTCGACGCGCCATCCGGTAGAGCCGCGTCACCTCGGCCGCTCGGAACGTGTGGAGAGCGTCCTCACGCTCGCGCGTTCTGGGATGGCTCGGCCGCGCCTGCCTGACCGCAACGACCGCGAGCCGGGCTCGCGTGGCGAGCGCCTCCACCTGCCCGGGCGGCCGGAGGCCGAGCCGCTCCGCGAGGTCGGAGAGGACGAGCCAGGCCTCCCCGCCGGGTGCGAGATGCCCCGGGAGGCCCAGTACGAGCCGTTCCAGGAACACGCCGCCCGGATCGTAGACTGCTCGGTCGAGCGGGGTGTGCGCTGCGGCCGGGATCCAGGGCGGGTTCGAGACAACGAGGTCGGCCAAGCCGTCCGGGAACAGGTCCGCCTCCACCACGTCCACCTGCCCGGTGAGGCCGAGCGCCGCCACATTGTCCCTTGCGCACGCCAGCGCCCTCGGCTCGAGATCCACGGCGGTGACCCGGGCACCGGCCCTCGCCAGGACCAGGGCGAGCACGCCCGTGCCCGTCCCCACGTCGACGGCTCGCTTGCCGGCGACCGGCCACTCGCGGGCAGCGGCCGCCACCAGGTCCACGTATTCGCTCCGGACCGGCGCGTAGACACCGTAGTGTGGATGAAGGAGCGTCCCGAGCGCCGGGACCAGGAGTCCGCGGCGCCGCCACTCGTGGGCGCCCACCATCCCGAGCAGATCGCGGAGCGGCAGGAGGCCGGGGCGCTCCCTGGTTCCGAGCGCCTCCTCGCATGCGGCGCGAACGTCGGGAGCCCGGGGGAGCGGGATCGCCCAACCCGGCTCGACCGGAACCAGCAGGCGCGCCAGGAGAAAGTGCTCCTGCAGGATCCGCTCCCGCTCGGCGAGGAAGAGGGCGGAGGGATTGGCGGCGCGAGCGGGCCCGGGCGGCTGGCTTTCCGAGGGCGGGCGTCCGCGCCGCGGTCGGCTCGGCCGAAAACCGGAACTCTCGGTGGGGCGTCGGGTGGGGCGTCGGGTTAGGACTGGGTCCGTCGCGCTCGGCGCCCCCGCCAAGGCGCGCAACCGCCGCCCCAGGGCCGAGAGGAGCTGCCGGGCGTTGTGGTAGTCCCCCCGGTAGACCAGCGACTCGCCGGCGCGGATCCTGGCCAGGGCCGCAGCCGCCCGGGTCCCGTCGTCCGCCGTCCCCAGCCGGGACGGGGGCGGGGAGCCGGGCGAGAGCCACTCCGCGGACCGCTCCGCGCCGCCTTCGCGCCAGGAGAGCGCCGCGCCCGGACCGCCGGCGTGCGACAACGCGCTCACGCCCCGCCCTGCAGTTCGTCGGTCGGCCGCGCCGCGGCTCGGTTAAGTATGCGGACGCATGGCATCCAGGGTCGACCCTCCCGGCGCGCCGAGCGCGTCGAACCTCGCCTTCGTCGAGAACCTCTACTACGCGTGGCTCGCCGATCCCAGCGCCGTCGAGGCCCCCTGGCGCGAGTACTTCGAGGGGCTACCGCCCGCGCCGGGCGCCGGTCCCGCCCCCGAGGCCTTCCCCGCTCACCGGGCGAACGGCTCGGCCGCCGGGCCGGTGGCCGGCGCCGACGCCGCCTTCCAGGCCAAGGTCGATCGGCTCGTCCAGGCCTACCGCGAGTATGGCCACCTCCGGGCCCGGCTCGATCCGCTGGGGCTGGTCCGTCCGGCCGAGCCCCTCGGCCTCGAGGCGTTCGGCCTCGGCCCGGCCGACCTGGACCGGCCCTGCGCCGACCCGGGCGGCCGCGGGGATCGCCTCCTCCGCGATCTCGTCTCCCGGCTGGAGGAGACCTACTGCCGCGCGATCGGAGTCGAGCTGGCCCACATGCACGACCAGGACCTCCGCGGCTGGCTCGAAGGCCGGATGGAGCGGACCCGCAACCGGCTCTCGCTCGCGCCGGAGGTGAAGAAGCTCCTCCTCGAGAAGATCGTCCAGGCGGAGGGGCTGGAGCAGTTCCTCGGGACCCGCTTCCTCGGGGCGAAGCGGTTCAGCGTCGAGGGGGCGGAGGGGTTCGTCGCCCTCCTCGAGTTCCTGCTCGACCGCGCCACCGGCCACGGGGTCCGCAACGTCGTCATCGGGATGGCCCACCGCGGCCGGCTGAACGTGCTCGCCAACATCGTGGGGAAGCCGCTCGAGGAGATCTGCGCCGAGTTCCGGGACACCGCGATCATCAACGCCCAGGGCGGAGATGTGAAGTACCACCTCGGCTACTCGACCGACCGCCAGACCCCGGACGGCGTCCTGGTGCACCTCTCGCTCGCCTTCAACCCGAGCCACCTCGAGTGGATCGACGCGGTGGTGCAGGGCCGGGTCCGGGCCAAGGAGGACCGGTACCACGACTCCGAGCGCCAGCGGTCGCTCCCCGTCCTGGTGCACGGCGACGCAGCCTTCGCCGGCCAGGGGATCGTGGCCGAGGGGCTGGAGATGTCGCAGCTCGAGGCCTACGCCGTCGGGGGGACGATCCACGTGATCGTGAACAACCAGATCGGCTTCACCACCGCGCCCCGCGACGCCCGCTCCACCACGTACTGCACCGGCCCGGCCCGGATGCTCCAGATCCCCATCCTGCACGTGAACGGGGAGGACATCGAGGCGGTCGCCCAGGCGGTCCTGGTGGCGGTCGACTTCCGCCAGCGCTTCCGGAAGGACGTGGTGATCGACCTCTGGACCTACCGGCGCCACGGCCACAACGAGGGGGACGAGCCCTCCTTCACCCAGCCGGTCATGTACCGGGCGATCGCGGGAAAGCCCACCCTGCGCCAGGCCTACGCCGAGCAGCTGGTGAAGGAGGGGACGGTCACGCCCGAAGAGGTCGAGTCGATGGCCACGCGCTACCGGGCCCGGCTCGAGGCGGCGTACCAGGCCTCGGCGGCGATCGCCGTCCGGCCCGGGCCCCAGGCGATGGGCGGGTACTGGGAGGGGTTCCAGGGCGGGCCGCTCGCCGGGCCGCCGCCGGACACGGCGGTGCCCGAGGAGACCCTGCGCCGGCTCGGGGCGGCGCTGGTCCACCTCCCCCAGGGCTTCAACCTCCACCCCAAGCTCTCGAAGGTGCTCGAGGCCCGGGCGGCGATGGGCCGGGGGGAGCGACCCCTCGACTGGGCCTCCGCCGAGGCGCTCGCCTTCGCCTCGCTGGCGGTCGAGGGGCACCGGATCCGGCTCGCGGGCCAGGACAGCCGGCGCGGCACCTTCAGCCACCGCCACGCGGTCCTGTACGACCACCAGAGCGGGATCCCCTACTCCCCGCTCGCCCACCTGGCGGAGGGGCAGGCGCCGGTGGAGATCCGCGACAGCCTCCTCTCCGAGGCGGCCGCGCTCGGGTTCGAGTACGGCTACAGCCTCGACATGCCGGACGCCCTCACCCTCTGGGAGGCGCAGTTCGGCGACTTCGTCAACTGCGCCCAGGTGATCATCGACCAGTTCCTCTCCTCCGGCGAGGCCAAGTGGAACCGGCTCTCCGGGCTGGTCCTGCTGCTGCCTCACGGGATGGAGGGGCAGGGGCCCGAGCACTCCTCGGCCCGGCTGGAGCGATTCCTCGAGCTCTCGGTCGACGACAACTGGCGCGTGGTGAACCTCACCACGCCGGCCCAGTACTTCCACGCCCTGCGCCGCCAGCTCGCCTCTCCGGTGCGCAAGCCGCTGGTGGTGATGGCGCCGAAGAGCCTGCTCCGCCACCCGCGGGCGGTCTCGCCCCTCGCCGAGCTGGCCGCGGGTCGCTTCCGTCCGGTGCTGCTCGACCCGGAGGGCGATCCGCGGGAGGTGACGCGCGTGGTCCTCTGCGCCGGCAAGCTCTACTACGAGCTCGCCGCGGCGCGCGAGGCGGCGGGCGCGCGCCACGCCGCCCTGATCCGGCTCGAGGAGCTCTACCCCCTCCCGGTGGAGGAGCTGGCTGCGGCCATCGCCCTCTACCGCGCCGAGGTGGAGCTCGTCTGGGCGCAGGAGGAGCCATCCAACATGGGCGCCTGGGACTACGTCGACCGCCACCTCTCGCCGCGGTTGCCGCGGCCGCTCCGGCCGGTGACCCGTCCCCCGTCGGCCAGCCCGGCGGCGGGCTCCGCCACCCGCCACAAGCTGGAGCAGGAGCAGCTGGTCCGCGAGGCGCTGGGCGAGCCCCTCCCCCGGACGCAGCGCGCCGCAGGGCGCGCCGCGGTGCAGGAGCGCTAGGCCATGTCCATCCCGCTGAAGGTGCCGTCGCTGGGCGAGTCGATCACGCAGGCCACCATCGGCGCCTGGCTGAAGAAGGAGGGGGACCCGGTCCAGGCGGACGAGCCGCTCGTGGAGGTGGAGAGCGAGAAGGCGACCGTGGCCGTCCCGGCGCCCGCCGCCGGCGTCCTGCGCAAGGTGCTGAAGGAGTCGGGGGCCACGGTGGCGGTGGGGGAGGTGATCGGGGAGCTGGAGGAGGGTGCGCGCGCCCCGGCCCCGACCCCGACCGCGCCGCGGACCAACGGGAAGGCGGCGCCCGCGCCCGCCCCGGCGCCGGCCGTCGCCCCTGCCTCCGCGGCGGCCCCGCCGGCCGGCTCCGGGCCGGCCGCGGTCCCGGCGACCCCGCCCGCCCCGGGCGGCCGCCGCCTCTCGCCCAGCGCCCGCCGGCTCGCCGCCGAGCGCGGTCTCTCCCCCGACGCGCTGGGCGCGGGGGCGGTCCGGAAGGAGGACGTGCTTCGGGCCCTGGAGCCGCCCCGCGCGATCCCCGCCCCGGCGCCGGCCGGGGACGGTGGGCTCGCAGGCCGGGAGCGGCTCGTCCCCATGACGCCGCTCCGGCGCACGGTGGCCCGCCGCCTGGTCGAGGCCCAGCACGCCGCCGCCATCCTCACGACCTTCAACGAGGTGGACATGTCGCGGGTCCTCGCCCTGCGCGAGCGGCACGGCGAGCCCTTCCTCGCGCGGCACGGGGTGAAGCTCGGCTTCATGTCCTTCTTCGTGAAGGCGGCGGTGGAGGCGCTCCGCGCCTTCCCGGCGGTGAACGCCGAGGTCCGCGGGGAGGCGATCGTCTACAAGGACCACTACGACGTCGGGGTCGCGGTGGGGGGCGGCAAGGGGCTGGTGGTGCCGGTGGTGCGAGACGCGGACGCCCTCTCCTTCGCGGAGATCGAGAAGACGATCGCCGAGCTGGCGCGGAAGGCGCGGGAGAACCGGATCACCATGGACGACCTGTCCGGCGGGACGTTCACCATCTCCAACGGCGGGATCTACGGGTCGCTCCTCTCCACGCCCATCCTCAACCCTCCCCAATCCGGGATCCTCGGGCTCCACAAGATCGAGAAGCGGGCGGTGGTGGGGGAGGGCGACCAGGTGGTGGTCCGGCCGATGATGTACCTCGCCCTCTCCTACGACCACCGGATCGTGGACGGGCGCGAGGCGGTCTCCTTCCTCGTCAAGGTGAAGGAGGGGATCGAGGACCCGGAGCGGATCCTCCTCGAGGTGTAGCTCAGCGCTGCGCGCAGGCGAGCGGCCCGGGGGCGCCCCCGGCGCCGGCCAGCCGCTGGGCCGCGACCCGCTCGCGCTCCGCCTCGGCGCAGTTCCCCTGCTTGGCGAGCGCCTCCGCCAGGGCGGCGTGCGCCTCGGCCAGGGTCGGGTCGAGGAAGAGGCTCTCGCGGAGGTTGGTCACCGCGGAGTCGAAGCTCCCCAGGGCGATGAGCGAGCGCCCGAGCTTGTACCGCGCCCGCGCCCGGCCGTCGGAGGGCGGGGGGACGCCCGGGTCGAGCACCGCCGCGAGCTGCGCCTCGCCGATCTCCCCGAGCGCGAGCTGCACCCGGGCGCGCACCGCGTCGCCGAGGTTGATCTTGCGGAACGGCTGGTAGCCGGCCAGCCGGTGATGCTCGTCCGCGATCCCCACCGACGGGTGGAGCGACACGCCCAGCTCGCCGTAGAGCTTGTCGCCCTCGTCGATCAGCACCGGCATGGTGGTCTCCGCCTCCTTCACGAGGGCGCGGAGGGCCTCGGGCGCCTCGGACCCCGAGGCGATGGCGACGAAGCGCACCTGCGAGCGCTGGAGCTCCTTCTCGAGCTGGCCGAGCGTGTAGAGGGCCTGGATCGAGTGATCCTGCCCTGAGCGGATGAACACGAACACCGTGGCGCGACCGGCGCCGAGGAACGGGGCGCGGCCGCCGTCCAGGGTGGGCAGCGTCCGCTCCGGGAGTGGCTGGCCGACGGCGAGGTCGCGGAAGGCGAGGGCCGGAGCCGGAGCGGCGAGGAGAAGAGCGAAGGCTGTGCGGGCGAGCGCTGCGGCTGACTGTCGCATGCCCGGACGATAAGCGCTTCGCCGTCGATCTGCCAGATGGTTCTCGTCGGACCCACCGTCCTATGCCGACGGGACGGCAGCCGGCGGTGTCCTGTCGCTCGCACCCGGACGCCGATATCGACACCTTCGCCCACACGTCCGGACATGCGCCGGCAAACCGAGAGTTCCGGCCGCGCGTCGGGAGACCGAGAGTTCCCGGCACGTGCGCGTGTGCCCGACCGAGAGTTCCCGACCGAGCAGGTGCGGCGCAGCGGCACACCTCAGCGGCACACCGAGAGCTGCCGAAGAGAGCCGCGGCCTCTACCCCTCCGGCCCCTACCCAGAGTTCCCCGTCCCCTCCTCATCGCCGCCGCGGCGCCGGGGGGGCAGCCGCGCGCGGGTCCTCGGGCCAGCTGTGGCGGGGATAGCGGCGCATCAGCTCGCGCCGGATCGCCGGGTAGTGCCGGTCCCAGAAGCCGGCCAGGTCGGTGGTCACCTGGACCGCGCGCTGGTTGGGGGCGAGGAGGTGCAGGACGAGCGGCACGCGGCCTGCGCCCAGCGCCGGCCCCTGTGGCATCCCGAAGAAGTCCTGGAGCCGGCTCTCGATCCAGGGAGGCCGCCCGGCCTCGTACTCCACCCGCACCGACCGGCCGCCGGGGAGGGTGACGCGCTCGGGCGCCAGCCGCTCCAGGGCGGCGCGGGCGCGGGGCTCGAGCCGGCCAAGGAGCGCCGCCGGGAGGTCGGCCTCGCGCAGCTCGGCGAAGCTCCGCCGTCCCGCGGCCGCCTCGCGCAGCGCGGCGGAGAGCTCCTCCTCGCCGGGCGGGGAGAGCCCCGCCTCCGGGGCGGCCGAGGCGGCGAAGGCGATCCGCGCGGCGAGCCGGTCCAGCGCGCCCTCCGGGGCGAAGGCGCGGGCGCCGCGCGCGAGGGCCTCGGCCGCGAGCACCGCCGCCACGCGGTCGGGATCGGGGCGAGGGGCCCGCTCCTCCTCGAGCACCAGGTCCTCGTAGAGGAGGCGCTCGGTGGCCTCGACCCGCTCGCCGGCCGCGTTCCAGGCCACCGCCTCGTCGTACCGGAGGGCCCCCGGGAACAGGTCGAGGAGCAGCTCCTGGGTGACCGCGCTCGCGATCCGGACCCGGACCTCGGCGGCGCGCCCGCCCGGGCCACGCCGGTCGCCGCGGCGCTCCTCCGCGTCGACCGCCACGAGGAGCGGCGCCTCCCGCACCACGCTCGCCGGATCGAGGCGGGCGCTCCCGCCCCCCGCCAGCACCACCTCGTCTGCGCCCGGTGACCGGCGCCGGCCGACCCGGTCCGGGTAGGCGGCCGCGGTGGCGGCGAGCAGTGCCTCCTCGCCGCTCGCGCCGCGCCCCCCGCCCGGCCCGGGGAGCGCGCGCGCCAGGCGCGCCAGCTGTCGCCGGCTCCGCTCCACCGCCTGGGCCGCCCCCGGGGAGATCGCCATCCGGCGCAGCCGGTCGGGGTCGAAGCGGGCCCGGCTCGCCTCCTCGAAGGCGTGGGCCAGCTCGAGGAGGTCGGATGGGCCGGTGGGCGGGAGCGCCACGCCTTCCAGGGCGCGCCGGTCGCGCAGGTCCCGCTCGCCCAGCAGGGCGGCGAGGAGCGCCCCCTCCTCGGCCGCCCCCCGGGACGCCGCCTCGACGAGCAGGCGCGCCTGCCGCGGGTGGACCGGGAGGGAGAGCATGCTCCGGCCGACGGCGGTGAGGCCCCCGCCGCCGGTGATCGCCCCCAGGCGGCGGAGGAGGCCGCGGGCGGCCTCGAGCGCGGGGGCCGGGGGCGGCTCGAACCACTCGAAGTCCTCGGCCGCGCCCAGCCCGGCGAGGGCGAGCAGGGTCTCCGACAGATCCTCCCGCAGCACCTCCGGGACGTCGAACTCGGGCCGGGCGTCGTGGTCGTGCCGCGTGTAGAGCCGCAGGACGCGGCCGGGGCCGGTCCGTCCGGCGCGCCCCGCCCGCTGGGCCGAGGAGGCGCGGCTCACCTTCTTCACCTCCAGGGTGGGGAGCCCGGACCAGGGCGAGTGCGAGGCGACGCGCGCCAGCCCCGAGTCCACCACCGCCACCACCCCCTCGATGGTGACCGAGGTCTCGGCCACGTTGGTGGAGAGGATCACCTTCCGGAGCGGGCCGGGCCGGACCGCCCGGTCCTGCTCCTCCGGGGGGAGGTCGCCGTGGAGGGGGAGGAGCTCCACCCCCGCCTCGCCCGCCCAGGCGGCGAGCACCTCCCGGGCCCGGCGGATCTCGGCCGCGCCGGGGAGGAAGGCGAGCACGTCGCCTGCGGTCCCCTCCCGGTGGAGCCGCCGCACGGCTCGGGCCACCAGGTCCTCGAGGCGGAGCTCCGGCCGCGCCGCCTCCTCGGGGGAGAGGTACTCGACCGCGACCTCGAAGCGGCGCCCCTCGGAGCGGAGCGAGGGCGCCTCGAGGAACCGCGCCACCGGGCCGGCGTCCAGCGTGGCGGACATGGCCACGAGCTTCAGGTCGGGGCGGGCGGAGCGCTGGAGGCGGCGGAGGAAGGCGAGGGCCAGGTCCCCCTGGAGGTGGCGCTCGTGGAACTCGTCGAGCACCACCGCCCCTACGCCGGGCAGGGTCGGCTCGGAGAGGAGGCGCCGGGTGAGGAGCCCCTCGGTGACGTAGCGGATCCGGGTCCGCGGGCCGGCCACCTCCTCGAAGCGGACCTGGTGGCCCACCGTCTCGCCCGGCCGCTCGCCCAGCTCCTCGGCCACCCGCCGGGAGGCGAGGCGGGCCGCCAGCCGGCGGGGCTCGAGCACCACCACCTCGCCGCGCCCCGCCAGCCCCGCCTCGTGGAGGGCCCGCGGCACCCGGGTGGTCTTGCCGGCGCCCGGGGGCGCCTCGATCACCAGGGCGGGCGCCGCCCGCAGGGTGGCCACGACCTCGGGGAGGAGAGGGTCGATGGGGAGGGGCTGCACCCGACCCTTGTAACCCGGCCGGCCCCGCGGAGGGGATCGGCGGACGCCCGCTCAGGCGTGGCCGGAGAGCTGCTCCCGGATCCGCGCCTCGCGCTCCCGGGTCTCCGGCGTCAGGGCCTCGCCGAAGTCCTCCGCCTCGAACACCGGCCGGATCTCGACCTCCGTGCCCCCGTCGAAGGGGGCCCGCTTGAGCCACTCGGTCGCCTCGTCGAGCGTGCACACCTGCCAGAGCCAGAAGCCCGCCACGAGCTCCTTGGCCTCGGCGAAGGGGCCGTCGATCACGGTCCGCCTCGTCCCGGAGAAGCGGACCCGCCGGCCCTTCGCGCTGGGGTGGAGCCCCTCGCCGGCGACCATCACGCCCGCCTTCGTCAGCTCCTCGTTGAACTTCCCCATCTCCGTGAGGATCCGCTCGTCCGGCATGGCGCCCGACTCGGACTCCGGCGAGGCCTTCACGATCACCATCACGCGCATGTCCGTCTCCTCGGTGGGCAGGGGCGACGCCGCCGGTCAGGCCCGCCGGCGCGCCCTGCCTCTACCCGGGCGGCGAGCGGCGA
>DATKAL010000286.1:0-4315 GCA_035498135.1 Anaeromyxobacter sp. | reverse complement strand
TCTTCACCACGTAGTCCACCTCGTTCCGGTAGAGGTGGTGGGCGCGCAGCGCCTGCTCGACGTGGTGGAGGAGCTCGACCTGCTCCGGCGCGTAGAGATTCTCGACGTTGAGCTTCCGCTCCATCTTCTCCACGCCGGCCTCGGTCATCACGATGGTCCGGCTCTTCTCGTCGACGGTGAAGTCGGCGTCGCGGATCATCGAGGGGATGACCTGGTTCACCTTGTAGTAGAGGTCGGAGGACTCGTCCGAGGGGCCCGAGATGATGAGCGGGGTGCGGGCCTCGTCCACCAGGATCGAGTCCACCTCGTCGACGATCGCGAAGTTGAGCTCGCGCTGGACGTAGTCCTGGAGCCGGAACTTCATGTTGTCGCGGAGGTAGTCGAAGCCGAACTCGTTGTTCTGGCCG
Organism: Anaeromyxobacter sp.; assembly: GCA_035498135.1. Lineage (GTDB taxonomy): Bacteria > Myxococcota > Myxococcia > Myxococcales > Anaeromyxobacteraceae > Anaeromyxobacter. Next base: position 3,908 of record DATKAL010000286.1, on the reverse strand, counting down.
TAGGTGATGTCCGAGCCGTAGGCGGCCTGGCGCTCCTGGTCGGTGAGGCCGTGGACGATCACGCCGGTGGAGAGGCCGCAGTACCGGTAGAGCCGCCCCATCCACTCCGAGTCGCGCCGGGCCAGGTAGTCGTTCACCGTCACCACGTGGACGCCGCGCCCGGCGAGGGCGTTCAGGACGCAAGGGAGGGTGGCCACCAGGGTCTTGCCCTCGCCGGTCTTCATCTCGGCGATCTTCCCGGAGTGGAGCACCGCGCCGCCGATGAGCTGCACGTCGAAGTGGCGCATCCCCAGGGCCCGGACGCCCGCCTCCCGCACGAGCGCGAACACCTCCGGCATCAGCTCGTCGAGGGGGCGCCCCTTCTTCTGCACCTGCTCCTTCCACTCCGCCGTGAGGCGGGGGAAGTCCTCCGGGGCGAGGGCCTTCATCCTCGGCTCGAGCTCCTTCACCCGGACGACGAGCGGCCGGAGCCGCTTGAGCTCCCGCTCGTTCTTCGTGCCGAGGACCTTCTTCAGGACGTAGTTGAACATGATCCGCTCGAGTCTCCGCTGGCTGCGCTCCGGGCTCCTGGCCCCAGCGCCCGGCCCCCCTCCGCTCCGGGAAACAGGCGCCTGGCCGCGCGCGTTCCGCGCGCCCGCGCCCCGGCCTGGCCGGTGGGGCCAGCCAGGACCCGGGTCCCAGGGGGCGCCGAGGCTATCCTCTCAGGTAACTCCGCGCCAGACGAAATCAAATGGGAGCACCTTCGCACACTTGGCCTCCGTTTTGACAGGCGGGCCCCCTCCTCTAGAGTGGTCCCGTGGCCTGCGCTCCGCCGCCCCGCCCCGCTCCCCGCCCCGGCGCCCGGCCCTGCCTCGCCCTCCTCCCCTTCGCCCTGCTCCTGCTCGCCGCCTGCGCCGGCCCGGCCCACTCCGCCCGGGGAGGCGTGGCCCTGCCCGACGACCTCCAGGAGCGCCTCGCGGCGCGCGGCGCGACCCTGCTGGGCCAGCCCGGGCCCTTCCGGATCGGCCCGGAGCGCTTCAACGGCGACTGCTCCGGGTTCGTCGAGGCGGTCTACCAGGCGGAGGGGATCCCGCTGCGCGCCCTCCTCGCCCGCACCACGCCCAACGAGACCTCCGCCGCGGCCGGCCTCTACCAGGTGGCCAAGCGCTACGGAGTGGTGTTCGGCGGCGGCGGCGAGTGGCCGGCGCCCGGGGACCTGGTCTTCTTCCACGACACGTACGACCGGAACCACGACGGGCGGAGCAACCCCTTCACGCACGTGGGGCTCGTGGAGCGCGTCGACCGGGACGGGACCGTCACCTTCCTCCACCGCGGCTCGCGGGCGGTGGTGCGCGCCGCGGTCACGCCCTCCCGCCCCGACGTGACCGCCGATCGCGACGGCACCCTCCGCAACAGCCCGCTCCGCGGCAAGCAGCCGGCCCAGCGCGAGGTCCCCTCGCTCGCCGGCCAGCTCTTCGCCGGGTACGGCCGGGTCGACCCGCGGCGCGTGCCGGGGGCGCGGTAGCGGGCGGTCCGCGGTCCGGGCCGGGCGCGGCGCTACTCGAGGATGAACTTGCGGGGGTTCTCCGGGATCCCGTTCACGCGCACCTCGTAGTGGAGGTGCGGGCCGGTGGAGCGGCCGGTGTTGCCGACCGCGGCCACCTTGTCGCCGCGGTGGACGCGGTCGCCGGGGTGGACGAAGATCTCGGAGAGGTGGCCGTAGCGGGTCTTCACGCCGTAGCCGTGATCGATCACCAGCACCTTGCCGTAGCCGCCCTCGGTGCCGCTGAAGACCACCGTGCCGTCGGAGGGGGAGTAGACGGGCTGCCCGTGGGGCGTGGCGATGTCGAGCCCCTGGTGCATCCGGCGCTCGGCGGTGTACGGGTCCATGCGGGTGCCGAAGTCCGAGGTCACCCACCCGCGCGTCGGCCAGATCGACGGGGTCGAGGCGAGCAGCGAGCGCTGGTCGTCGAAGTACTCCTGCAGCTCCCGGAGGCTCTGCTCCTGGCGCGAGGCCTCGCTCTCGAGCGAGCCGATCTTGCCGGGGAGGGCGGAGAGGTTGGCCTCGGCGGCCGGGGCGGGGCCGGGGATGGCGGACTCGGTCTCGGCGTTGCCCACCGGGCCGATCGCCAGGTTCCGCTCCGGGTCCTGGAGCTGGGTGACCGCGGTGCGGAGCTTGGCGTCGAAGCGCTCGACCCGGTCCAGGGTGGCGGAGATGTGGGCAACCTTCTCCTGCACCAGGAGGATCTGGGAGCGGAGCTGGGCGTTCTCCTCCTTCAGCACCGAGTTCTCGGAGGAGGCGCCGAGGAGGGCGAAGTAGTGGCCGATGGTGAGGAGGGCGACCAGGGTGGCGCCCGCCGCCGCGTAGGCGGCGTTGACGAGCCACTTCCGCGGGACCCGGAACTTTCGCACGGCCTGGGAGTGGTCGGAGACCACGATGACCGTGAACACCTGGGTCTTGGGCGGTGCCGCCATGCGGGACGGTGGTCTCCGAGCTCCCGCCGGTCGCACCCGGAGCTCCGGGGGACCGCGAGGGCGGTTGAGCGCCTGTCCCGGATGCAAGGGACCCGGGCAGTTGCTCTGACGGGTAGCAGACGCGCGCTCGGCCTGTCAAGAAACGCCGCGGAGCGCCTCCCCCCACAAGGTCGCACCCTCAGGCGGGAGCAGGCGCGGGGGTTGGTGCTCCCGCCCGGATCACCACGACGGTGATGTTGTCGTCCCCGCCGCGCGCGTTGGCCAGGGCGACCAGCCGATCGGGGGCCTGGTCGAGCGGCACCTCCTCGACGATCTGGAGGATCTCGGCGTCCTCGACCAGGTTCGACAGGCCGTCGCAGCAGATCACGATGGCGTCGCCGGGCTCGAGGTCGAGGCCCATGAGGTCGACCTGGACCTGCTGCTCGAACCCGACCGAGCGGGTGATGATGTTCTTGAACCGGCTGTGCTTGGCCTCGTCCGGGCTCATCGCCCCGGCCTTGATCTGCTCGTTGACGAGCGAGTGATCCTCGGACACCTGGTAGATGCGCCCCTGCCGGACGAGGTAGCAGCGGCTGTCGCCCACGTGTGCGACGAAGGCCACGCGGCCGTCCACCAGGGCGGCGGTGACGGTGGTCCCCATCCCGGCGAGGGAAGGCTCGGCCTGGGCGGTCTCGAAGATCTTCGCGCAGGCCGCCTCGACCGCGTCCCGGAGCACGTCGGGGAGGAAGCTGTCCTCGACGCCGATCCCCGCGCCGAAGGCGCCCGGATCGGCGGTCCGGGCGGCCCGGACCGACTGCTGGATGGTCTCGACCGCGAGCCGGGAGGCCGTCCCGCCGCCGGCGTGCCCGCCCATCCCATCGGCCACGACGTAGAGGCCCAGCCCCTCGTCGACCAGGAAGGCGTCCTCGTTGTGATCGCGGCGCTGCCCGACGTCGGTCAGGCCTCGGGCCTCGAACGAGAGCGCAGGGAGGTCCGCCACGCGCGGAGCGTAACCTTGCGTCCCTGGAGGGTCAACGCGCTCGTGCTCAGCCCCTTCCGAGGGCGTGGCCTCGTCCGAGCTGCCTGGCTGCGGTCCGCGCCGGCGCGGCCCGGCTCCCGCGTCCCGGGACCGCCCGCGGAACGCGGGCCGCCGAGATGAGGGCGCCGGCGTGCTCGAGGGCCGCCGAGGTCACGGTCGCCCCGGCCATCATCCGGGCCACCTCCCCCCTTCGCGCCTCCTCCGCGCCGAGCAGGGTGACGCGGGTGACCGTCCGGCCCGCCGAGACGCGCTTGTCCACCAGGTGATGGCGATCGGCGAAGGCCGCCACCTGCGGCAGGTGGGTGACGCAGAGCACCTGCCGGCCGGCGGAGACCTCCGAGAGCACCCGCCCCATCGCCTCGGCCACCGCCCCGCCGATCCCCGCGTCCACCTCGTCGAAGACGTAGGTCGAGACCGGGTCGTGCCGCGCCAGGAC
>DATKAL010000285.1:0-4065 GCA_035498135.1 Anaeromyxobacter sp. | reverse complement strand
GCCCCGTCCGCTCCGCCGCCGGGACGTGGACCAGCCCCCGCGCCAGCGCCAGGGCGGCCACCGCGGTCACCGCCGCGAAGACGACGAAGGCGGCCCGCCAGCCCGCCTGGGCGGCGATGGCGCCGGAGAGGACCCGCCCCACCAGCCCCCCCACCACCGAGGCGGCGATGATCCCGCCCACCACCGCCGGCAGGTCGCCGGAGCGGAAGCGGTCCCCGGCGTAGGCGACCGAGACCGCCGTCATCCCCGGCACGAGGACGCCCTGCAGGGCGCGGAGGGCGAGCAGGGCCGTGAAGCTCGGGGCGAAGGCGCAGGCCAGGGTGGCCACCGCGAGGAGCCCGGTCGCCCCGGCCATCACCCGCCGCCGCCCGAGCGCGTCCGAGAGCGGGCCGTAGCCGCTCGAGGCGACGGCGATCCCGAGGACCACCGAGGAGACCGTGAGCCCGGCCTGGGCCGCCCCCACCCCGAACTCCCTCGAGAGCACGGGGAGGATCGGCTGGGTCACGTACATGTCCGCGTACGCGGCGACGGTCCCGGCGTAGAGGGCGAGGGTCTCCCGGCGCACCGGCCGCCACCCTACCCGGCCGCCCGGCGGCCCGCCACCCGCCGGCCTCTACCCGACCCGGCGCTCGACCGGGGCGGCGGCGCGCTCCTCCCCCTTCCGCTTCAGGGAGAGCCCGAGGGTGAAGCGAGCCACCGGCTCCTCCCCGTACCTCCGCGGCACGGTGGCGACGATCTCCACCGGGAGGGTGACCCGCTCGCCCGTGGCGTCGGCCCGCCGGACCGCCTCCGCCACCCGGCGCCCGTCCCGCGAGCGGAAGACGACGTCGCCGTCGGCGCGCTTCAGGAACTCGGCCCGGAGGTCGGCGAAGACGAGCCGCACGTCCGGGTGGCCGTCCCGCATCGCCCGGACCGCCTGGAGCCCCGCGGCCAGGTCGGCCCCGGCCACCAGCGCCCCGAGGTACATCGAGCCGAGGTGGTTCCGCGAGCGCCAGCCGAGCGGGATCGCCACCGCGCAGCCCTCCTCGTCGAGCTCCAGCACCCGGGGGCCGAGGAAGAGCAGCACCGGGATGCGCAGCCCGAGCAGCCGGACGAGGGCGGTCTCCTTGAGGAGCATGACGCGAGGCATCATAGGGGGCCCGGGCGACCCGGGCGCGGGCCCTCCCGGGGCCTTATCTCGGGCCGGTGCTCCCGGGCTTCCACCCGCTGGTCCGGCGCTGGCTCGAGGGGCGGTTCGGGGCGCCCACCGAGCCGCAGGCCCTCGCCTGGCCGGAGATCGCCGCCGGCCGCGACGTCCTCGTCTCCGCCCCCACGGGCTCGGGGAAGACCCTGGCGGCCTTCCTCTCCGCCATCGACGCCCTCTGGCGCGACGCCCTCGCCGGGAAGCTCGCCGAGGCGACCCGGGTGCTCTACGTCTCGCCCCTCCGCGCGCTCTCCAACGACGTGGAGAAGAACCTGCGCGAGCCCCTCGCCGAGCTCGCGGCGCTGGCGCGCGCCGAGGGGCTCCTCCCTCCGGCGCTCCGGGTAGGGCTCCGGACCGGGGACACCCCCGCCTCCCGCCGGCAGGCGCTGGTGCGCCGCCCGCCCCACCTCCTCGTCACCACCCCGGAGTCGCTCTACCTGCTCCTCACCTCCGAGCGCGGGCGCGCCGCCCTCGCCCCGGTCGAGACCGTGATCGTGGACGAGATCCACGCCGTGGCCGGGACCAAGCGTGGCGCCCACCTGGCGCTCTCCCTGGAGCGGCTCGAGGCCCTCGCCCGGCGCCGGCCCCAGCGGATCGGCCTCTCCGCCACCGTCCACCCGGTCGAGGAGGTGGCCCGGTTCCTGGTGGGCGCCGCCCGGGTCGGCCCGGGCGGCCAGCCGCGCTGCGCCGTGGTCGAGGTGGGGCGGCGGCGGCCGCTCGACCTCGGGATCGAGGTCCCCCGGGACGCGCTCTCCTCCCTCGCCTCGAAGGAGCTCTGGGCGGAGACGTACGACCGGGTGGCGGAGCTGGTCCGGGGCCATCGCTCCACCATCGTCTTCGTCAACACCCGGCGGCTGGCGGAGCGGGCGGCGCACGCCCTCTCCGAGCGGCTCGGGCCGGAGGCGGTCCTGGCCCACCACGGGAGCCTCTCCCGGGCGCGGCGGCTCCGGGCCGAGGAGCGGCTCAAGGCCGGTGCGCTCCGCGCCATCGTGGCCACCGCGTCCCTCGAGCTGGGCATCGACGTGGGGGCGGTGGAGCTGGTGGTCCAGCTCGGCTCGCCGGGCGCGCTCTCCACCGGCCTGCAGCGGATCGGACGGGCCCGGCACGCCGCCGGCGCCGTCCCCGTGGCGCGCCTCTTTCCCCTCTCCCGGGACGAGCTGGTCGAGTGCGCGGCGCTGGTGCGCGGCCTGCGGGCCGGGCGGCTCGAGGCGCTCTCGGTGCCCGCCCACCCGCTCGACGTGCTCGCCCAGCAGCTCGTGGCCGAGGCGAGCGCCGGGCCCATCCACCTCGACCGTCTCTTCGACCTCGCCCGCCGGGCCTGGCCCTACCGGGCGCTGTCCCGGGGCGACTTCGACGCCGTGGTCGACATGCTGGCCGAGGGGGTGGCCCCGGGCCGGACCGGGCGCGCCAGCGCCCTCCTCCACCGGGACGGGGTGGGGGGCCGGGTGGCGGGGCGGCGGCGGGCGCGGATCGCCGCCCTCACCGGCGCCGGGGCGATCCCGGACACCGCCCAGTACGCGGTGGTGGCCGAGCCGGAGGGGGCGACGGTCGGGCAGCTCGACGAGGACTTCGCCATCGAGAGCCTGGCCGGCGACGTCTTCCTCCTCGGGAGCGCCTCCTGGAGGATCCAGCGGGTCGAGGCGGGGGTGGTGCGGGTGGAGGACGCCCACGGTGCGCCGCCCACGGTCCCCTTCTGGAACGGCGACGCGCCCGGGCGGAGCGGCGCCCTCTCTGCCGAGGTCTCCGGGCTGCGCGAGGAGGTGGAGGCCCGGCTCGACCGCCCCGCGGAGGCGGAGCGCTGGCTCGCGGCGGAGTGCGCGCTCCCCGCCGCCGGGGCCCGGCAGCTGGTCGAGTACCTGGCCGCCGCCCGCGCGGTGCTCGGCGCGCTCCCCACCCAGCGGACGCTGGTGGCCGAGCGGTTCTTCGACGAGGCCGGGGGGATGCAGCTCGTCCTCCACGCGCCCTTCGGGGCGCGCGCCAACCGCGCCCACGGCCTCGCCCTGCGCAAGCGCTTCTGCCGGACCTTCGACTTCGAGCTCCAGGCGGCGGCGAACGACGACGCGATCCTGCTGTCGCTCGGGCCGCAGCACTCCTTCCCGCTGGAGACGATCTTCGAGCTGGTCCGGGCGGGGAGCGTGGACGAGGTCCTCACCCAGGCCGTCCTGCAGGCGCCGATGTTCGAGGTGCGCTGGCGCTGGAACGCCACCCGCGCCCTGGCCATCCCCCGGGTCTGGAGGGGGCGGCGGATGCCCCCGCCGCTCGCCCGGATGCGCGCCCAGGACCTGCTCGCGGCGGTCTTCCCCGCCCAGGTGGCCTGCCAGGACAACGCCCCCGCCGGCCCCATCGGGATCCCCGACCACCCGCTCGTCGCCGAGACCCTCCGCGACTGCCTGGGCGAGGCGATGGACGCGGGGGCGCTCCGGGCGCTCCTCGGCCGGATGGAGCGGGGCGAGGTGCGGCTCCTGGCGGTGAACTCGCCCGAGCCCTCCCCGCTGGCGCAGGAGATCCTCGGGGCCCGGCCGTGGGCCTACCTCGACGACGCGCCGCTCGAGGAGCGCCGGGCGCGGGCGGTGGCGGTCCGGCGCGCCCTGCCGCCGGTCGAGGCGGCCGGCGCGGGCGCGCTCGACCCGGCGGCCGTGGCGGCGGTGGCGGACGAGGCCGCCCCGGCGCCGCGCGATCCCGAGGAGCTGCACGACCTGCTCCTCGAGCTCGGGCTCGTGCCGGAGGCCGAGCTCGCGCCCTTCGAGGGCCTGCTCTCCGCGCTGCTCGGGGCGGGGCGGGCGGGACGGGCCCGGCAGGGCGAGCGCCGCTTCGTGGTGGCGGCGGAGCGCGCCGGCCTCGCCCGCGCCCTCGGTCCCGCCCTGGCGGGCGAGGGGCCCCTC
>DATKAL010000284.1:0-5164 GCA_035498135.1 Anaeromyxobacter sp. | reverse complement strand
GCGTGCCCCTCTCGGGCGTCGGTGAGCTCGGCCTCCAGCCGGGCCCGCGCCTCCTCCGCCCCCGCCACCCGGGCGGACCACTGCTGCTCGGAGGCCTCGTGCTGCTGCATCGTCTCGTTCAGGACCTCGGAGAGCGAGCGGCGGGTGTTCTCCCCGTCCTCGAGCTGCCGGCGCAGGTCCTCGATCCGGGCTCCCTGGGCGGCGGCGTCCTGGGCCGCCTCGGCCAGCCGGTGCTCGAGCTCCGCCACCCGCGCGCGGACGGCGTCCAGGTCTGACTGGAGCGCGTCGCGCTCGCCGCCCAGCTCGGCGGTCTCCGCCCGGAGCTGGGAGATCGCGTCCCGGAGCTTGGGGAGGAAGGCGTCGCGGGCCCGCAGCCGGTCGCGGAAGTACTCGAGCTTCTCCTCGGGCGTGCCCTTGGGCGGCGCGGGATCGCGCGGCCACTCGGAGAGCACGTCGGTCGCGTCGCCGCGCACCTGGACCCGGCCGATGGCCGCCTGCGGGCGGGGCGCCGGGGGGACGGGCGGGGGGACCGGCGGCGCGGCGCGCGGGGCCGGGGGGGCGGGCCGAGGGGCCGGGGCCGGCTGGGCGGCCGCCATGGCCGCCGCCAGGCCGCGGGCGGCGACCGCCCCCGAGTCCACCCGGGAGAGGACCGGCGGCGGCTCGGCCGGCTCCTCCCGCCGCCTCCGCGGGGGCGGCGGCGGAGGCGGGGCGGCGGCCGCGGGGGCCGGCGCCGGCGGGGCGGCGTTGAGGAGGCCGGCGGCCCGGCCGAGCAGGTCGGCGAGCTCGAAGGGGCGCCTGAGGTAGTCGTCGGCCCGGGTGCGCGTGGCCCGGTGGGCCTCGATCGCGGCCTCCGTCGCCTCGCCCGAGTAGAGGATCAGGGGCACGGCCGGGAGCGCCCGCTTCAGCCGGTTGCAGACCGAGAACCCGCTCATGTCGGGCAGCTCGGCGGCGAGCAGGATCAGCTCCGGCGGCGCCTCCCGGCAGCGCTGCAGCGCGGCCTCGCCCCCCGGGACGGCGGTCACGGAGAAGCCGACCGGCTCGAAGGCGCGGCGGATCTCCTCGGCGAGCCCGGGGTCGGGATCGACGAGCAGGACGTTGAAGCTCATGGAGCCGTCATCGTACCGCCGATCCGGCCCGGCCGAGAACTGCGGGCCCGGCGCCGATATCGCACCCTCGGTCCGGCCGCCGGCGGGTCCGGCCAGCTCGCCCTTTGCGCCCGAGGCGGTCCTCGGGTACGGGTACGGCGTGCCCAGCCATTCCCTCACCCTGGAGGCGGAGCGCGATCGCGCCGAGGAGCTCTCCGCCGAGCTGTGGGACCTCGGCGCCGCCGGGGTGGAGATCCGCGACGGGGAGGGGACCCCCATGCCCGGGGCGGCCCTCCCGCCGCCGGGCCGCGCCATCCTGGTGGCCTGGTTCTCGGCCCCCGACCAGGCCCGGGCCGCGGCCGCGGCGCTGGGCGGACGGCTCGAGGAGGTTGCCGACGAGGACTGGGGCGAGAGCTGGAAGAAGGGGCTCGGGCCGCTCGCCATCGGCCGCGCCTTCGTCCGGCCGTCGTGGGTGGACGCCCCGGTGCCCGCGGGAATGGCGGAGGTGGTGCTCGACCCGGGCATGGCCTTCGGGACCGGGACCCACCCGACCACCGCCCTCTGCCTGGCGGTGCTCTCCGACCTCCTGGGAGCGCGGCCGGGGGCCAGGGTCCTGGACGTCGGCACCGGCTCCGGACTCCTCGCCATCGCCGCGCGGAAGCTCGGGGCGGGCCGGGTGGCGGCGAACGACAACGATCCGGCGGCGGTCGAGGTGGCGCGGGAGAACGCCGCCCGGAACGGGGTCGAGCTCGAGCTCACCACCGCCCCGGTCCCGGCGATCGCCGGGCCGTTCGACCTCGTGCTCGCGAACATCCTCGCCAACACCCTGGTCGAGCTCGCCCCCGAGCTCGCCGCCGCCCTCGCCCCGGGCGGCGTGGTGCTCCTCTCCGGGATCCTGGGACCTCAAGAGGCGGAGGTCCGGGCCGCCTACCTCGCCCAGGGGCTCCGCCCGCTGCCCGGCGCGGACCGCCGCGAGGGGGAGTGGAGCCTGCTCGCGCTCCGGCGCGAGGGGGCCGGGTGAGCGCGCGGCGGCTCCACCTGCCGCCGGCCCGGATCGCCGGCGGGCGCGGGCTCCTCGGCGAGGAGGCGCGCCACTACCTGCGCGACGTGCTCCGGCTCCCCGCCGGCGCCGCGCTGGAGGTGTTCGACGGCGAGGGCGGCGCCTACGCGGCCGAGCTCCTCCCCGGCTTCGAGGCGGTGGCGCTCGGGCCGCGCCGGGAGGACCCTCCCGCCCCGGCGGCGATCTGGCTCCTCCTCGCCCTGGCCAGGGGCGAGAAGCTGGACCTGGCCGTCCAGAAGGCGACCGAGCTGGGGGCGGTCCGGATCGCCCCCTTCTCGGCGGAGCGGTCGGTGGTTCGGCTCGAGCCCGCCAAGGGCGAGGAGCGGGCCCGGCGCTGGCGCCGGATCGCGGAGGAGGCGGCGCGCCAGTGCGGGCGCTCCGACGTGCCGGAGGTCGCGGCGCCGGCGACGCTGGAGGACGCGCTCGGCTCCCTCCCCCCCGGGTTCGGCGCGCTCGTGTTCCACCCCGGGGGCGCGCCGCTGTCGGAGCTCCCGGCCGCGCCGGGGCGGGGCCACGCGGCGGTGATCGGGCCCGAGGGGGGGCTCACCGACGCCGAGCTCCTGGCCTGCGAGCGGGCGGGCGCCCGGCGCGCCTCCCTCGGCCCGCGCGTGCTCCGGGCGGAGACCGCCGCGATCGTCGCGGTGGCGCTGCTCCAGGCCCGCTTCGGCGACCTCCGGGAACCGGCGCCCGGCGGGCGGGAGTGATAGCCTCCCTCCGTGCGCTGTCCGCGCTGCCACCGGGAGGCGGTCGATCGGGCCGTGAGCTGCCCCGGCTGCGGCGCGCCCCTGGCGCTGCACGAGGAGGGCCCCCCCGCGTCGCTCGACGCGTCGATCTCCCTCGACCGGCGGGGCCCGGAGCGCGCGGCGGAGGGGCTCCCGGCGCTCGATCGCACCCTCTCCGACCTCACGCCCGGCCCGCCGCGGCCACCCGCCCGTCTGGCGCCGCCTCCCCCGGCGCGCCCCGGTCCCGAGGGCGCCCACCCGCTCCCCGGCCAGCGCCCGCCGCCCCTCCGGGCTCCCGTCCCCCCCGCCCCGGTCTCCTTCGCGCCGGTCGCGCCCGGGGCCGCGCCGCCCCCTCCGGCCGCCCACCCGCCGGCGCCCGTGGCGCCGCCGGCGGCGCCGCCGGTGGCGGACGGGCTCCCCGACGTCGACGTGGACGCGCTCGAGATCCAGCTGCGTCGGCCGGCTCCCTGGCGCCGGGCCGCCGCCTGGGTGGTCGACGCGCTCCCCTTCCTCCTCCTGGCGGCGTATGCCCTCCGCGCGCTGGGCGGGATCGGGGCCGATCCGCGCGCGCCGCTCGATCCCCTGGTCCGGGACGGCGGGGCGATCGCGCTCCCGGTGCTGGCGGGCGTCGCCATCCTCGCCTTCACGTACCAGACGCTCTCGCACGCGCTCGCCGGCGCCACCCTCGGCAAGTGGCTCTTCCGGCTGCGGGTGGTGGGCCCGGACGGCCGGCGCCCGTCCTTCGCCCGGAGCGCTGCCCGCAGCGCCCTCGCCGCCGTGTCGGTCCTCCTCCTCGGGCTCGGGCTCCTCCTCGCGCTCTTCACCCGAAGCGAAAGGGCGCTCCACGATCTCGTGGCCGGGACCTGGGTGGTCGAGCCGCCTTGACCCCTGCGCGGAGGGGTCCTACAACCGAAAACGTGTCGACGGACCTGGCCACCCTGCTGGTGGAGGAAGGCGTGGTCGCCGCCGAGGCGGTGGAACGGGCCCTCGCGCGCCAGCGCGAGGCGGGCGGCGCCCTCGACACCGCCCTCCTCGAGCTCGGGGTCGTCGACGAGGCCAGGCTCACCGCCGTCCTCTCCCGCGCCGCGGGCCTGCCGGCGGCGCCGCCCACCGCCTGGGAGGCGTCCGACCCGCGCGCCCGGCGCGTCTTCCCCTCCCGCGTCGCCGAGCGCCACGGCCTCGCCCCGTTCGCCCTCGACGGCCGCGAGCTGTCGCTGGTCGCCACCCACCCGGTGGATCTCGGGCTCCTCGACGAGATCAGCTTCATGCTCTCGCTCCACCTCACCGCCCACGTCGGGCCGGAGTGGAGGGTGCGCGGGCTCATCCACCGGCTCTACGGCGGGCCGCTCGAGCCGCGGCTGGCGGCGCTCGCCGAGGCCGGCCCCGCGCCCTCCTTCGCGGCCGCCCCGCCTCCTGCTGCCCCGGCCGGGCCCCTCGCCACGCCGGAGGAGGTGGTGGACGTCACCTTCGACGAGCCCGCTCCACCTCCTCCGCCCGAGCCGGCCGCCCCACCCCTGCCCCCGCCGCCTCCCGCTCAGGCGACGGGCTTCGCCCGGGACGCGTCCGAGCCGCTCGAGCCGCTCGCCGCCGCCCTCGCCCAGGCGCTCGAGTCCGAGGACTTCCCCTGGCTGGAGGAGGAGGAGCCGGTCGCGATCGCCCCGAGCGCCGTCCCTCGGACGCCGTCCGCGGAGCCCCCGGCGGCGGGCGAGGGGAGCGGGGAGGAGCCCGCGCCCGAGGAGCCCGCCGCGCCCGCCGACCGGAGCGCGCCCCCGCGCTGGACGGTGGAGGAGGCCCGGGCGGCGCTGGCCGCCGCCGGAGACCGGGACGCGGTGGTGGTGGCGGCGCTCCGGTACGCGCGCGACTTCTTCCAGTTCGCGGCCATGTTCGCGGTGACGCGCGACGCGGTGGCGGGCCACGACGCCCTCGGCGCGGGCGACGAGGACGCCCGGGCGCGCTGCCGCGGCGTCGCGATCTACGCCAGCGACCCGGGCATCTTCCGGACGGTGATCGAGGCCAAGGCGCCCTACCTGGGCCCGGTGGCGCACGAGGTGAGCGGCAACGAGGCGATCCTGGCCGGGCTCGGCCGGGGTGCGCCCCGGACCGTGCTCGTCCACCCGATCCTGCTGCGAGACCGGGCGGTGTGCGTGCTCTACGCCGACAACGGGGAGGCGCCGGTCTCGGCCCGCCGCCTGGGGGACCTGCTCAACTTCCTCTCCACCGTCGGCGCCGCCTTCGAGCGGGTGATCCAGGCCCGCAAGCGCCGCCGCCGCCGGCCCGCCCCCCCCCCCCCCCCCGAG
>DATKAL010000283.1:0-6529 GCA_035498135.1 Anaeromyxobacter sp. | reverse complement strand
CTGGGTGTCGGTTTGTGCCGACCTGATCAAGGCGCGGCTGACGTTTCTGGTGCTGTTGACGACGCTGGTGGGCTTCTACATCGGCTGGCGCGGGCCGGCGAACTACTGGCTGATGCTCCACACGATTCTGGGCACGGCGCTGGTGGCCAGCGGCGCGTCGGCGCTCAACCAACTGCTCGAACGCGAGTACGACGCCAAAATGCGCCGCACCCGCGACCGCCCGCTCCCCGCCGGCCGCGTCGATCCCTTCGTGGCCCTCGGGCTCGGCCTGGCCGTGCCGGCCTTCGCCCTGCCGCTCCTGGCGCTCTCGGCGAACGGGCTCACCGCCTTCCTCGCCCTGGTGGCCCTGGTCACCTACGTCCTCGTCTACACCCCCATGAAGACGCGCTCCTCGCTGGCCCTCTTCGTCGGGGCGATGCCGGGGGCGATCCCGCCGCTCATGGGCTGGACCGCGGTCACCGGCCGGCTCGATCCCGGCGGCATGGGGCTCTTCGCCCTGCTCTTCGCCTGGCAGCTCCCGCACTTCCTCTCCATCTCCCTCTACCTGCGCGAGGACTACGCGCGCGGCGGCATCCGGACCTTCGCCCTGGTGCACGGCGAGCCGGCCACCCGGCGCTGGATCGCCTTCTTCACCGCGGTGCTCGTCCCCGTGTCGCTCCTCCTCGTGCCGCTCGGGGTGGCGGGCAGGGGCTACGGCCTGGCCGCCGCCGTCCTCGGCGCCGGGCTCGCCCTCCAGGCGGCGCGCGGGCTCGGCCGGGAGGGCGGGGGCTGGGCTCGGAGCCTCTTCCTCTCCACCCTCGCCTACCTCACCGCCCTCTTCGTGGCGCTCTTCCTCTCGCGGTAGACCCATGCTCGCCCCCGCCCGCGCCGCCGCGTCCGGAGGCGTCCCTCGCCTCGCCCTGGAGGGCGTCGCCTTCCGCTACGGGGAGCGCCCGGTCCTCCGCAGCGTCTCCCTGGCGGTCGCGCCGGGAGAGATCCTCGGGCTCCTCGGCCCCAACGGCGCGGGGAAGTCCACCCTCTTCTCGATCCTGGCCGGGCTCCTCCCGCCCGCGGAGGGCCGCTTCCGGCTCGACGGCCAGGAGATCGCCGCCGGGGCCCGCGCCCTCCGCGCCGCCGCCGGGATCGTCTTCCAGTCCCCCGGCCTGGACGGGAAGCTCTCGGCTGAGGAGAACCTCCGGCTCGCCGCCGGCCTCCACCTCGTCCCCCGCGCGCTGGCGGCGGGGCGCATCCGGGACCTCCTCGCCGCCGCCGGCCTGGCGGGGCGCGCCCGCGAGCCGGTGGAGCGGCTCTCCGGCGGGATGCGCCGGCGCGTCGAGCTCGCCCGGGCCCTGGTGCACCGCCCGCCCCTGCTGGTGATGGACGAGCCCACCATGGGCCTGGACGCGGCGGCGCTCGCCGCCTTCTGGGCGCAGGTCGAGGCGCTCCGCCGGGCGGAGGGGCTGACGGTGCTCCTCACCACCCACCGGCCCGACGAGGCCGAGCGCTGCGACCGGCTGGCGGTCCTCTCCGAGGGGTCGATCGTGGCGGAGGGGACGCCCGCGGCCCTCCGCGCCCGGGTGCCGGGCGACGTGGTGGTGGTGGAGGGGGACGGGCCGGAGGAGATCGCCCGGGGGATCGCCGCCCGCCTCGGCCTCGTGGCCCGGGTACGCGACGACGGGGTGCACGTGGAGCACCCGGCCGCCCACGCGCTCGTCCCCCGGATCGTGGAAGCCTTCCCGCCCGGGCGGCTGAGCGCGGTCTCGCTCCGGCGCCCCACCCTGGCCGACGCCTACCTGGCCATCACCGGCGCCTCCCTGCAGGCGGCGGAGGAGGGGCGGGGATGAGGGCGCTCGCCTACGACCTGGCCACCGTCGGCGTGCTGTGGCGGCGCGACCTGGTCCGCTTCTTCCGGCAGCCGTCCCGGCTCGCCGGCGCGCTGGGCCAGCCGGTGATCTTCTGGCTGGTGATCGGCGCGGGGATGTCCGGGACCTTCCGCATGCCGGGCGCGGCCGCCACCGGCTACCTGCCCTTCTTCTACCCGGGCGTGGTGCTGATGGTGGTCCTCTTCGCCTCGATCTTCACCACCGTCTCGGTGATCGAGGATCGCCACCGCGGCTTCCTCCAGACGGTGCTGGCCGGCCCGGGGAGCCGCGCCGCCCTGGTCCTGGGCAAGACCCTCGGCTCCGCCTCGGTGGCCCTCTCCCAGGCGGCGCTCTTCCTCCTCCTCGCCCCTCTGGCGGGCTTCCCTTACCTGTCGGTGAACTGGCCGCTGCTGGTCCTGGCCCTCGCCCTTGCGGCGATCGGCCTGGCCGCGCTCGGGGTGGCGGTGGCCTGGGCGATCGACAACGTCCAGGGCTACCACGCGGTGCAGATGACCCTCCTCGTGCCGCTCTGGGTGATCTCCGGGGCGATGTTCCCCCTCCCCGCCGACCGGCCCGGCTTCGCCGCGGCGATGCGCTGGGACCCGGTCTCCTACGCGGTCTCCGCCGCGCGCCGCGCCCTGGCGGGCCCCGGCGCGCCCGGCGCCCTCCCCGGCTCCGCCGCCGGCGACCTGGCCGTCTGCGCCGCCTTCGCCGCCGGGGCCGTGCTCCTCGCCGTCCTCGCCGCGCGGAGGGCGCCGCGGCCGTGACCCTGGGCGAGCTCCTGCCGCGGGTGAACGCGGCGCTGAACGGGACCAGCGCGGCCCTGCTCCTCGCCGGCCTCCTCGCCATCCGGCGGGGAGCGAGGTCCCTCCACCGGACGCTGATGCTCTCCGCCTGCGGGAGCTCGGTGCTGTTCCTCGCCGGCTACCTCACGCGGATCGCGCTCACCGGCACGCACCGCTTCCCCGGCGGCGGCCCGCTCCGGGCCGCCTACCTCGTGCTCCTCGCCTCGCACACCCTCCTCGCCGCGGCCGCCGCCCCGCTGGTGCTGCGCACCCTCTTCCTCGCGCTGCGGGAGCGGTTCCCCGACCACCGCCGGATCGCGCGCTTCACCCTGCCGGTCTGGATGTACGTCTCGGTGACCGGGGTGGTGGTGTACGTCATGCTCTACGTGGTGGCCCCGACGGTACGGTGAGCGGGCCGGCCGCCGCGCCGCCGCGGTAACATGCTCGCCATGCGCCCCGCCCTCTCCGCCCTCCTCGCCGCGACGCTCCTCGCCGCCTGCGCCCGGGCCGACCGGATCGAGCTCGACCCGCCCGCCCTCCGCCTCGTCGGCCGCGCCAAGCAGGCCCGGGTTCACGCCACGCCGCTGGAGCGGAGCGGGCGCCCGGTGCCGGACCAGGTCTGCGCCTGGTCCTCCTCGGACGAGAAGGTCGCGACCGTCCAGGGGCTGCACAACAACGCCACCGTCACCACCGTCGGCCCGGGGACCGCCGCGATCCGCTGCGCCGCCGGCGGGGCGGTGGGCGAGGTCCCGGTCACGGTCCGGGTGGTCGCCCGGGTGTCGGCCCGGCCGGAGGTGGCGGAGCTGAAGGTGCTCGACACGCCCGTCCCGCTCGCGCTCCAGGTGGAGGCCCTGGACGACCAGGGGGCCGCGGTACCGGGGCGGGTGGCGGTGGTCTCCTGCCAGCGCGAGGACGTCTGCCGCGGCGACGCCCGCGGCCAGCTCTGGGCGGTGGGGCCGGGCGAGACCACCGCCACGGTCGCCGTCGAGGGGGTGGAGGCGGCGCCGGTCCGGGTGAAGGTGGCCGACGCCCGCACCGCCGAGGGGCGGCCGCGCGCGGTGAAGGGGAACCCGATGGAGGAGATCGAGCGGGCGGTCCGGGCCCGCGAGGCGGCGGAGAAGAAGGCGCGGTAGCGGCGGCGGGGGATCGCCGCCGCGTGAGGGCCGGGCGCGGGCGCTACTTCCCCGCGAGCCTCGCCGCCTCGGCGGCGTGCGCGCCGCGCGGGCAGGCCCGGACGTAGCCCTCGAGGCGGACCCTGGCGTCCTCCGCCTTGGCGTCGAGGGCCAGCTTGCCGGCGCCCCAGAGGGCGTCGCAGCTCGCCGGATCCTTCTCCAGCGCCTTCTTGTAGAGGTCGGCGAGGACCGCCGGCTTGGCGCCCCGGGCCCGCTCCGCCTCGGCCATCTCCACGTAGGCGGCGGCCGCCCCCCCCGCCCCGGCGGTGCCGTACTCGTCGATCGCCTGGGTGAGCTCGACCAGGGCGCCGGGGATGTTCCCCTTCTCGCGGTAGAGCCGGGCCAGCGCCACCCGCGCGTCGGGGAACGGCTTGGCGAGCGCCATCGCCTTCTCGTACTGGCCGCGGGCGAGGTCGGCGTCGCCGGCGGCCCGGTAGGCGTCGCCGAGGAGGAGCGCCAGCCGCGGGTGCTCCCCGAGCCGGGTGACCGCCTTCTTCAGGACCTCGATCGCCTTGGGCGCCCCGCCGGTGGCGAGCATGGCCCGGACCAGGTCGGCGTAGAGGGACACCCGGCGGTTGTCGAGGGCCACCGCCCGCTGGAAGGCCTCGGCCGCGCCCGCCGCGTCGCCCTCCCGGAGCCGGCGCAGGCCGGCCAGCCAGGGGACGTCGGGGCTGCTCGGGTCGAGCTTGCTCGCCTCCTGCTCCTCGGCGGCCGCCTCGCTCGCCTTGCCCTGGGCGGCGAGCACCCCCGCCTGGATGGCGTGGGCGAGCGCCAGCTGCGGCCGCGACGCCTGGGCCGCGGGGGCGAGGGCGAAGGCGGCGGCGCGGGCGGCCTCCTCGATCTGGCCGCGCCCGAGGAGGAGGAGCCCCTTCCCCAGGATCGAGGGGACGTGCTCCTTCTGGATGCGGAGCGCGTAGTCGTAGTAGGCGGAGGCCTGCAGCTCGTACCCCTCGCCGCGGCGGCGGAACTGCTCCGCCAGGAGCCAGGCGATGCGGGCGTCGCCCGGGTTGGCCTTCTGCGCCCGGGCGAGGGTGTCGCGGGCGGCGTCGAGATCCCCGGCCCGGAGCTGCACCGCCCCGAGCACGGCGATGAGGAAGGGGCTCTGCGAGGCGTCCTCGCCGGTGAGCACCTTCTGGAGCGTCTCGATGGCGCCCGGTGCGTCCCCGCCGTGCAGCTTCAGGTAGGCCTCGGCCGCCACCAGGTGGGAGTGGCGCCCCAGCCCGAGCCCCCGCTCGACGTGGCGCACCGCCTCGAGCTTGGCGGTGTCGCCCTCGCCGTGCTCGGCGTAGCGGAGGGCGTCCACGTAGGCGAGGTAGGCGTGGCCGCCGATGTTCTCGTCGTCCTCCTCCAGGATCTGGCGGGCCTTCTCGGCCGCCTCCTGGTAGGCGGGGTAGGTGTCCTTGTCGACGCGCTCCCGCACGGTCTTCAGCAGCTTGTCGATGGTCTCGACCCGCTCCTTGTGCGCCCGGCTCAGGACCACCCAGCCGGCCAGCGCCAGCACGAGCACCGCCGCCAGCCCCAGGGATCCGATCAGCATCCCGCGGTGCGACTTCTTTCCGGCCTTGCCGCCGCGGGCCAGCCGGAAGGCGGTCGTGCCGTACTTCTCCGCCAGGGCCTCCGCGTAGGCGACTCCACGCTCCCGCCGGGAGGGGACGGGCGTGGGGATGGGCACGTCCACCGACTTCTCCGGCTGGAACGGGGCCTCGCCCCCCACCCGCGGCGCGACCGGCGGGCCCCCGGCCGCGGCGCGCCCGAGCGGCCGCGCCGCCCCGCCGAGCTTCACGCCGTGCTTCTGGACGAGCTCGCGCACCTCGGGATCGTCCGGGGCCGCCTCGGCCGCGCGCCGCAGGGCCGCCTCCGCCGGCTCCCGCTCGCCGAGCCGGAAGTGGAGGACGGCCGCGAGCCGGTTGGCGGCGACGAAGGTCGGAAAGGCGGCCAGCACGCCGGCCAGCTCCTCGAGCGCCTTGCGATCCTTGCCCTGGTCGGCGTACACGCGCGCGAGCAGCACCCTCGCGGCCGGGTCGTCGGGGTGTGCCTTCACACCCTTCTTGCAGACGACCATCGCCTCCATGAACCGGCTCGCCGCCAGGTACGCCTCGGTCAGGGGACGGTAGGCGCCGGAGGCCGGATCGGATGCGAACGCATGCTCGAGCGCGGAGAGCTCTGCCGGGGAGAGCGGCTTTCCTGTCGGGGGCATTCGAACAACCATAGCACCCGCCGGAGCCAAACGGCGCTTGACACAACCCCGCGAGAACCGTTAAGGAAACGTCCCTTGCAGTCCGGGACCCGGGGCTGTAGCTCAGCTGGGAGAGCGCTAGAATCGCACTCTAGAGGTCGTCGGTTCGATCCCGATCAGCTCCACCACTCCCGAGGGGCCCGTGCGAAGACGCCGGGCCCCGAGGTCTTTGTGGGGCCCGCTCCCACCCGAAGGCGTCCCCGGAGAGGCGAGGAGCCCAATGGCGCGCGTGACGGAAGAGGAGCTCGAGGAAGGAACCGAGATCGTCAGGGTGTACCTCGCCGCCACGCTGGCGGAGGCCCAGTCGGTGGAGCGCGCCCTGGACGGCGCCGGCGTCGACTACCTGGCCGAGCCGGAGGAGTATCGTGCCCCGGCCTCGATCGGCTCGCGGCTCCGGACCGGCGTGGGGTTCTGGGTGGCGGAGGCGGCGGCCGATCCGGCCGCCGGCGCGCTCACGCGGGCCGGGCTCACCGCCGGGCTGGCGGAGCGCGCGAG
>DATKAL010000282.1:0-2160 GCA_035498135.1 Anaeromyxobacter sp. | reverse complement strand
GACGGGGTGGTGAACCGGAGCCCGACGGTCTGGAACGCGAAGGTGGCGAAGAGAAGCAGGCCGAGGATCCCGCCGCGCCGGAGGAAGTGCCGGCCGAGCGGAGCGCGCCGCGCCAGCGCGATGGGCAGGAGCACGAGCACGGCGACGCCGAATCGCGCCGCCAGGAAGACGCCCGGCGAGGACAGCTCCAGGACGCCCTTCACGAACGTGAAGGTGGTCCCCCAGAACAGCGTCAGGACGAGCAAGGCGAGATCGGCCACCCGCTCGTCCTACCACGCGCCAGGTTCACACGGGGGCTGCGCCCCCGCCCCAGCGGCCGAGCCGCCGGGGCCCCACCCCTGCTGCGCTGGGTCCCGCCGCGCTGCGCCGCCGCTTCCTGGGCACAGCGGATGGGCGGCTTGCGCGGCGCCCAGCGAGGAGGGACCTGCCGTCCCTCCCCCGCGCATTCGCGCGGGGCCCCCACCTCCCTCAGCCTCCGAGTCGTGGCCGACCGTCCTACCTGCCGCTCTTCCCCACCGCCCGGTATCTCCGCACCCCGTCCCGCTCCTCGCGAGCGACGGCGCCCTGCACCTCGAGCACCTCGAGGTTCGCGATCACCTCGGAGAGGACCAGGAAGGCATCCCCGGGCCGGAGCTGCTTGAACAGCACCCCCGCGATCTCGAAGGGCGAGCGCGGGCCGGCCTCGAGCGCGGCCAGGATCCGCTCCTGCCGGCGCCGGTAGAAGACCCGCAGCGTGTCGATCACCTGCCGGTGGCCGGCGAACGGCGGGCCGTGGCCGGGGAGGACGAGCTGCACGGGAAGCTCGCGGGTGCGGGAGAGGCTCTGCATGTAGGCGACCAGCGGGCGGAAGAAGCCGTCCGAGCCGTCCGGCCCCAGCTCGATGAGGGGGTTGGGCGAGATCCGCTCCAGCAGGTGGTCGTTGGAGAAGAGGACGCCGTGGCGGCGGTCGAGGAGGCACACCAGCCCGGGGGTGTGCCCGGGCATGTGCAGCACCTCCAGCTCGAGGTGCCGCGTCCGGAGGCGTGCGCCCTCCTCGATGGGCCGGACCTCGCGGATGCGGCGTGCCCGGAACCCGCGCTCCCCCTCGGCCGCGATGGCGGCCAGCGCCTCCGGCGGCGCGCCCAGCCGGCGCAGGTGCGCGGCGTAGCCGGGGGCGATGTCCTTCCAGCGCCAGCCCGCCTCGGCCATCTTGGGGACGTCGGCCGGGTGCCCGAACACCGGGAGCTCGCGCCCGGACCGCTCCTCGACGAAGCGCACCCCGCCGTAGTGGTCCACGTGACCGTGGGTGACGAGGATGCGCCGGACCTCTCCGAATCCCCGGCCCAGGGCGCGGACCCCCTCCGAGAGCGCGGCGGTGGCCTCGTCCGAGCCGTACCCGGCGTCGACGAGCAGGAGGCCGCCGTCCTCGTCCTCGACGGCGTAGGCGTTCACCGGCCCGCCCGCCTGCGGGAAGGGGATGGGAACGGGGATGCGGTGGATGCCGAGCGCCGGGAGGTCCGGGGCGCTCCCCGGGTCGGCGCCCGGCGCGGGGTCGGCGGGGGGATCGGGCATGGGGCGACGGGTCAGCGCGAGGCCTTCACCTTGGCCGTGAGCGCCGGGAGCGCCTGGAAGAGATCGGCCACCAGGCCGTAGTCGGCGATCTGGAAGATGGGCGCCTCCGGATCCTTGTTCACCGCCACGATGACGCGGGCGCCCTTCATGCCCGCCAGGTGCTGGATGGCGCCGGAGATGCCGGCCGCCACGTAGAGCTCGGGGGCGACCACCTTGCCGGTCTGGCCCACCTGCCAGTCGTTGGGGACCCACCCCGCGTCGACGGCGGCGCGGCTCGCCCCGATCGCCCCCCCGAGCGCGTCGGCCAGCTCCTCCACGCAGCGGAAGTCGCCCTTGGTGCCGCGCCCTCCCGACACCACCACCCGGGCCTCGGTGAGGTCGGGACGGGCGCTCCTCAGCTCGGTGAAGCCCAGGTGCCGCGTGCGGGTCGGTCCCTCTGCGCCCGGCTCCTCGCGGATCACCGCGCCCGCCGGCCCCTCCGCGGCGGCAGCCGGGAACTCGGTGGAACGGATCGTGAACACCTTGACGGGCGAGGCGATCTCCACCTCGGCCAGGACGTTCCCGGCCCACATCGGCCGGCGGAAGGTGACGGCGGCGCCGTCGCCGCCG
>DATKAL010000281.1:0-3775 GCA_035498135.1 Anaeromyxobacter sp. | reverse complement strand
GTGGTCGCCGATCGGACCGTCACCTTCGCCTTCCTGACGCGCGGGCTGGTCCTCCCTCCGGGCCCGGCCCACGCCGGGGAGGCGACCGTCGCCGAGATCGGGATCCCCGGCGCGGCCGCGGACCGCGTGCCGGTCGCGGCCGAGCTGCTCCTCGAGGCGGAGGCGCGGGCGCTCGTCCCGCCCCGCGCCCAGGACGCGCACAAGGGGGACGCGGGACGGCTGCTGGTGGTCGCGGGATCGGCGGGGAAGACGGGGGCCGCCCACCTCGCCCTGACCGGCGCGCTGCGGGGAGGGGTGGGGCTGGTGACGCTCGCCACCCGCGCCGAGGTGCTGCCGTTCGCCCTCGCCGGCCGCCCCGAGGCGATGAGCTTCGCCCTGCCGGGCGCGGGGCCGCTCGGCCGCGCCGATCTCCCGGCCCTCCTCGAGGCCGCGGCGGGGATGGACGCCGTCGCCATCGGCCCGGGGATCCCGCGCGGCCCGGAGACCCCGGAGCTCCTCCGGACCTTCCTCGGCCGGGCGCGCCTTCCGGCGATCCTCGACGCCGACGCCCTCAACGCGCTCTCCGAGGTGCCGGAGGGGCCGGTCGGCCTCGGGATCCCCGCCGTCCTCACGCCGCACCCGGGAGAGATGGCCCGGCTCTGCAAGCTCGCCGGCGCCGAGATCCAGGCGGACCGGATCGGCATCGCCGCCGCGCGGGCGCGGGCCTGGGGCGTGACCGTGGTGCTCAAGGGAGCGCGGACGGTGATCGCCGATCCGGACGGTCCCCCCGCCGTCATCCCCACCGGCAACCCCGGGCTCGCCACCGGCGGGACCGGGGACGTGCTCGCCGGCCTCTGCGGCGCGCTCCTCGCCGGCGGGCTGTCGCCGGGCGCCGCCGGGCGGGTGGCCGCCTGGGTCCACGGGCGGGCCGGGGACCTGGTGGCGCGGCGGCTCGGGCAGCGCGGGCTCCTGGCGGGCGACCTGGGCGAGGCGATCGGCGCGGTCTGGGCGGAGTGGGGACGGTGAGCGGGGAGCGCTTCTCGGCCGGGCGCCTGACCCGCTCCGCCGCGGCGACGCGCGCCGTCGGGGCGAGGCTCGGGCGCCTGCTCCGTCCCGGGGACGTGGTGGCGCTCGAGGGCGACCTCGGGACGGGGAAGACCCAGCTCGTGCGCGGGGCGTGCGCCGGGGCCCGGGTCCCGGCCGAGCAGGTGTCCTCCCCGAGCTTCGCCATCGTCGCCACCTACCTCGGGCGGCTCCCCGTCCACCACGCCGACCTGTACCGGATCGCGGACGAGGACGAGCTGTACGGGACCGGCTTCGGCGACCTGGTGGGCGGGGACGGGGCGCTCCTGGTGGAGTGGGCGGACCGGATCCCCGGCGCGCTCCCCGCGGAGCGGCTCACGATCCGGCTGGCGCACGGGGCGCGGCCGGACGATCGCCGGCTCGACCTGGTGGGGGTGGGGGCGCGGGCGGCGGCACTGGCCCGGCGCCTGGCGGCGCCCCGGCGGAGGAAGCCGGCCGCTCCCCGGCGGGCGGGCGCCCGGAGGCGCGGCACGCCCGCTAGGCCGCCAGCGCGCCGGCGACGGCGCTGACCCCGTCCTGCGTCCCGACGAACCCGCCCTCCGGCACGTCGGCCCAGGCGGCGGCGCCGATCCGCTCGCTCGCCACCACGAAGGCGTGCGGGGCGCCCGCTCCGGCGGCCACGTGGAGCGTGCGGCCGCGGCGGCAGGCGGCCAGGAGCTGCCCGTCCGAGACCAGGAAGGTGAGGGAGCTGGGCTTCGGGACCGGGACCGCGTCCGCGACCCGGAGGACGAGGGCGGTGGTCTCGGCCAGGGCGCGGCGGACGGCCTCGAGCCCCGGGTCCTCCAGGCCGGCCCGGGCGCGGAGCCGGCCGAGGAACAGGTAGAAGCAGCGCTCGCTGTCGGTGTCCCCCCGGATCCGGCCCCGGAGGTCGGCGTCGATCTCGGCCTCCAGCGCCGCCCGGACCTCCGGGTGATCCCGGAAGCGCGCCACCGTGCCGTTGTGGGCGAAGAGCCAGCGCTCGTGGACGAAGGGGTGGGTGTTCTCGTGGAGCACCGGCCCGACGCTCGCGTCGCGGACGTGGGCCACCACCACCGGGGAGCGGATCTCGCGCCCGGCGGCGGTGAACGCGTCGTCGGCGTGGGCGGGCAGGATCCCGCGGCGCACGCTGGGGACCCCGTCCACGTACCAGCCGATCCCCCAGCCGTGCGGGTGGCGGTGCGACTGGAAGCGGAGGGCGTTCTCCGCGGTGCAGAGCGGCGCGACCGCGTCGAAGGGCGGCTGGGCGTGCTGGCCGAAGAGGCGGCACATCGGCGACCGGATGGTAACCCCGGCCGGCGGGCCGGCCAAGCCGGCGGCCGGCGTCCGCGCGGGGACGGCCGGGGAGCGGCGCCCCGGCTCACGCCCTCCGGCTGCTCTCGCCGGTGCGGACCGCGGCGCCGACGAGGTGCGCGAGCCGCAGCGGCTCGGGCACCGCGCCCCGATCGGTGATCCGGCCGAGCGCGGCCGCGGTCGCCTCCGGAGGGGCGCCCCGGACCTGGAACCAGAAGCCGCCCAGGTGGTGCACCGGCCCGGCCCGCCGGAGGAGGGCGAGCCGCCGCTCCGCCCGGGGGAGACGCCGGGCCGCCGCCACCACGGCCGCCAGGTCCGGCTCCCGGCGCATCACCGCCACGCAGGGCCGGCGGAGGGCGGCCGCCAGGGCGGGTAGGTCGACGACGTTGAAGCCGCCGAGGGCGATGCCGTCGAGGAGGATCAGGTGCAGCTGGGAGAGGAACTTGCCCCCGTCGAGGAGGCGGATCAGCACGCGCGTGGCGTTCCAGCCGTCCTGCCGGACCGCTCCCCAGACCAGCCCCTCGAAGCGGGTCCCGGCGCAGACCACCCCCGCCACACCCACCGGCCCGGGCGCCCCGCGCCGGAAGGGAGCGTCGTCGAAGCCGATCGCCCGGATCGTCCGGCCCGGCGGGGGGAAGGGCGGGGCGGGGCTCACCGCCGCCCCTCGCGGGCGGGGCGGGCCGCCGGGGAGGGCGTCCGCGCCGGCGTCAGAACGAGGCCTCCACCGGGACGCCGAAGGGGCGGAGCGCCTCCTCCGCCAGGTCGAAGAAGGCGAGCTGGACGGTGCGCTCGCGGACGGAGAGCACCGCCGCGGTGCGCGGGAGGCTGAAGCGGCGCGGGCCGGCGCTCCCCGGGTTCACGAAGAGCGTCCCGGCCTCCCAGCGCGCCCCGGGGCGATGGGAGTGGCCGTGCACCACCAGCTCCGGGTCCTGGCGGGCGAGCACCGGCCGCGCGGGCGGGAGCGGCAGGGCCGGGTGCGCCCCACCGCGGCGGCGGTGGCCCGGCGCGCCCCCGAGGTCGTGGATCAGCAGGGCGGTGAGGGCGCCGAGCGGGACGAGCGCCCGCTCGGGGAGCTGGTGGAGCACCGGACCGTGGTCGTTGTTCCCCCGCACCGCCACCACCGGCGCCACCCGCGCCAGGGCCTCGAGGATGTCCGCCCGCACCACGTCGCCGGCGTGCAGGATCCGATCGCAGCCCTCGAAGAGCGCGAGGAGCTTCTCGTCGAGGAGCCCGTGGGTGTCGGACACCAGGCCGACCCTCATCGGGCGTCCCGGCAGTCCACCGCCGCCCCGACGGCGGCCTCGTGGACGATCCGCCCCCGCTTCACCACCAGGAGGGCGTGGTTCATCCCCATGTGCCAGGCGAGGTGCTCGGGCGAGCCGCAGCCGAACAGGACCAGGTCCGCCTCCGCGCCCGCGGCGAGCCGGCCCACGTCGGGGCGCCG
>DATKAL010000280.1:0-7235 GCA_035498135.1 Anaeromyxobacter sp. | reverse complement strand
CGCCGCCGCCGTCCGCCTGGGCGAGCTGGGATCCCGCCTGGCGCTCCCCAGGCTCCGGGAGGCCGCCGGCGCCAAGGCGGAGAAGCGGTGGCTCCTCGGCTATGTCACCAGGACGCCGGCCTGCGGCGCCGCCGAGGCCGCCGAGGCCGTCAAGCGGATCGAGGCGGTGAGGTAGCCTCGCCGCCGCCCTCCGGCTCGCGCGTCGCGCGCCGCTGGCCGCCGTGCTAGACGTCCTCCGCACTCAGGAGGACACCATGGCGCGGAAGGTCGGGATCGCGGTCGAGGCGACGGGTGAGTCGCCGCTCGAGCTGGAGCTGGACGCGCTGGCGCTGCCGGTGCTCGAGGACGAGGTCCGCGGCGGCGGCGCCGGCCGGGTGAAGGAGCTGGACGGGCTCCTCGACGGCGCGCTCCTCGCCGCGGCGCGGGCGGAGCGGTTCGAGGGGAAGGCCGGGCAGGACCTGGTCCTCCCCACCCTGGGGCGCGCCCCGGCCCGCCGCGTCCACCTCCTCGGCCTCGGCGCCCGCGCCGCGGCGCGGGAGGGCTGGGCCCGGCGCGGCCACGAGCCGCTCCGCGCCGCCGCCGGGAAGGCGGCCCGCGCCGCCACCCGGGCCGGCGCCCGCTCCCTGGGGGTGGTGGTCCCGGAGGTGGAGGGCGACCAGGTGCCGGCCGCGGCCCGCGCCCTGGCCGAGGGGGCGCTCCTCGGGACCTACGCCTTCGGCCGCTACAAGAGCGAGAAGGGCCGCCCCCCCGGGCTGGATCGGATCCAGGTGGCCGTTCCGCCGGTGGCCGAGCGGGGGAGGCCGGTGCGCGAGGCCCTCGCCCTGGCCCGCGAGATCGCCCGGGCGGTGGCCTGGGCCCGCGACCTCGTGAACCTGGGGCCGGCCGACTGCACCCCGGCCCTCCTGGCCGAGGCGGCCGCCGCGCTTGCCAGGGAGGCGGGGCTCACCCTCGAGGTGCGCGGGCCACGGGAGATCCAGGCCCTGCGCATGGGGATGTTCCTGGGCGTGACCCGCGGCTCGGCCGAGCCGGCCCGGCTGGTGAAGGTGAGCTACGTCCCGCGGGGCGCCGCGGCCCGGCGCGCGCCGGTGGTCCTGGTGGGCAAGGCGATCACCTTCGACTCGGGCGGGCTCTCGCTCAAGCCGACCGAGAGCATGGTCTCCATGCACACCGACATGGCGGGGAGCGCGGCCGTGCTGGGGGCGATGCGGGTGATCGTCACCCTCCGGCCTCCCTTCCCGGTCCACGCGGTGCTCGGGGCCTGCGAGAACATGCCCGGCGGCCGCGCCTACAAGCCCTCGGACGTGCTCGTGGCCCGGAACGGCAAGACGGTGGAGATCACCAACACCGACGCCGAGGGGCGGCTCGTCCTCGGCGACGTGCTCTCCTGGGCGGCCGAGACCCTGAAGCCGGCGGCGATGGTGGACGTCGCCACCCTCACCGGCGCCTGCATGGTGGCCCTCGGGCCGACCACGGCCGGGCTCCTCGGCCCGGACGGTCCGGTGGTGGAGGGGGTGCTCTCCGCCGCCCGGGCGGCGGGCGAGGACGTCTGGCGCCTGCCGCTCACCGAGGGGCTCGAGGAGCAGCTCAAGAGCGACCGGGCCGACCTCCGGAACACCGGCGACCGCCTGGGCGGGGCGATCACCGCCGCCCACTTCCTCCACGCCTTCGCGGGCGACACCCCCTGGGCCCACCTCGACATCGCCGGCCCGTCCCACGCCACCAAGGAGGCCGGCTACGTGGCCAAGGGCGGGACCGGGTTCGCGCTCAGGACCCTGGTCGAGTTCGTGCGGGCGTTTCGCGGCTGACCGGCTACGGCGCCTGCTCCTCCCCGCTCGCCTCCGGGGCCACCGCCTCCTCGTCCTCGGCGTCGGCCTCGGCGTCGGCCAGGTCGGGCGAGGCCAGCACGTCGCGCGCCCGCTCGGCGTCGTCCGGCGCGACGAGGAGGGTGAGCCCGCCGTTGGCGAAGGCGACCGGCGGGAGGAGGGAGGCGAGCGGCTGGTCGCGGAACACGGCCTCGATGCCCTCCGCCTCGAGCAGGCTCCGCGCCACCTCCGCCTCGGACAGCGTCTCGAACGAAGCGATCGCCACCAGGTCGAGCTCGTCGTTCATGAGGAGCCTCCTCCGTTAGCCTACGCCCGATCCGTAACCCGGGCGCGGGACCGGCGCCCTCCGGACGGGGCACCGCAGAGTCGGCCTCCCTTTCGGGACGGTGGCTACCGCGAAGCCTGCCGTCCCTGCCTGGGCGGCCTATGGATCCGGTGGACGAAGGGCGGATCGTGCGTGGCCGCCAGTGGTGAGCACCGGGTAGCGGCCCCCATGGGGCGAGAAGCCGAGAGGCACACCCAAACGGCTCACCCCGGTCCTGATCACGCTCAAGTCCGGCGCCCGCCGCTCGATGCATCGTCGCGAGGGGGCGCCGTGAAACGTCCTGCGCACGGCCAGGCCGCTCCTGGCGCGGCCGGTCCGGGCACGGAGGATGTCGTGATCGAGTGGACACCCGCGCTCGCCGTCGGCGTCGAGGAGATCGACGCGCAGCACCAGGAGCTCTTCCGCCGGGCCGAGCGGTTCGTCACCAGCCTCTCCGGCACCTCGCGGCAGGAGGTCGGCATCCTGCTCTCGTACCTCCGGCTGTACGCGGTCACGCACTTCGGCGCCGAGGAGGCCTGGATGCGCGACGTCGGCTACCCCGACTACGGACCGCACAAGGCCGAGCACGACGCCTTCGTCGAGATGATCGTGAAGCTCTCGACGGAGCACGAGAAGCGGGGCGGCCCGGGGATCCAGCCGGAGCGGGTCGGGACCTGGCTCCAGGGCTGGCTCGTGGACCACGTCTCCGGCACCGACACCTCCTTCGCCCGCTTCCTCCTGGCGCGGAGCGGCTGACCCGCCCGTCGCCGCGGACGTGCGCCGGCGCGCCCGTCCGGCTACGCTCCGCGCGTGCCCCTGGCCGACGCGATCTCGCCCATGCTCCGGCCCGCCGGAGGCGGCATCCACCTCGTGTCGACGGGGCGGGCGGAGCAGCTCGCGCTCCAGCGCCGGCTCTACCGCGCCCCGTCCGAGGAGGAGGTGCGGGCCCGCTGGCTCGAGGACCTCGGCCGGGCGGCGACCGCCCGGGCGGTGCTCCTCGGGATCCCCTCCGACGTGGGGGCGGGCTACCGCCGCGGCGCCAACCTGGCGCCGGCGGCGATCCGGGCCCGGCTCCTGGCCGACGACCCGGAGCGGTCGGCCCGGGCCCGGGCGGCGGGGGTGGTGGACCTCGGGGACGTGCGGGTCGTGCCGCAGCTCCTCCACGACGAGATGCTCTCCGCCGCGCAGCTCGAGGCCTCGCGGCGGGCGCTCTACCCGGACGTCGCGCCCAGGGAGGCGACCTCCCTCCCGGTCTCGCCCCTCTCGATCGCCGAGCGCGTCCTCTCCCTGGTGCTCCGGGCGAACCCGGGCGCGAAGGTGCTCGCGCTCGGGGGCGACCACTCCTGCGCCTGGCCGGTGGTGCGCGCGCTCGCCGGGGCGAGGCGGGACCTGGGGGTGGTGCAGCTCGACGCCCACACCGACCTGCTCCCGGAGCGGCTCGGGATCCGGTACTGCTTCGGCACCTGGTCGTTCCACGCCAACGAGCTCCTCGGCCGGCGCGGGCGGCTGGTGCAGGTGGGGACCCGGGCCTCGGCCCGGGATCGGGCGCACTGGGAGTCGACCCTCGGCGTCCGGCAGTTCTGGGCCGCCGAGGTGGCGCGCGATCCGGCCGGCGCCCTGGACGCGATCGTCGCCCACGTGAAGGCGAGCGGCGTCTCCGCGGTCTACCTCTCGAACGACATCGACGGCACCGACGCGGCCGAGGCGGAGGCCACCGGCACCCCCGAGCCGAGCGGGCTCTCCCCGGAGTGGGTCCTCGCCCTGGTGGCTCGGCTCGGCCGCGAGGTGGGGCTCGCCGGGGGCGACGTGATGGAGGTGGCCCCCGAGATCGCGGGGAGGCCGGGGAGCGGGCCGCGCACCGTGGGGCTCGCCGCGCGGTACCTCGCCGCCACGCTCGACGCGGCCCTGGAGCCCGGCCCCGAGCCGCGGACCCGGTGAGCACGCCGGGAGGCGCGCGGGCGGCGGGGGGACCGGCCGGTCCGCTCCTCGCCGCCGGAGATGCGCGCGCCCCCGGCGCCGGAGCGGCGGCGGGGGCGCGGTTGGCCGGACGGGAGCCGGGTCTAAACCTTCGAGCTGCCCTCGGCCTTCTTGGCGGGCGCGAGGCGGACGATGGCGCCGATGGCCGCGCCGGCGGCGGCGCCGGCGACCGCGAAGAGCGAGCCGACCGCGGTCACGCCGAGGACCATCCCGAAGACGATCAGGGCGCGGACCGCGAAGCTGGCGGTCACCGGCGTCCCGAAGATGCCGCCGGCGAGGAGCACCCCGGCGTAGCCGCCGTAGAGCAGGGCGGGGAGCAGGGCGACGGCGAGGAAGAGGGCGAGCCCGATGCCGGCGCCGACGAGAGCGGGGACCTTGTTCGAGGACTTGGCGGTCATGGTGTTTCTCCTTTTCGTCCGGGGCCGTCCGTTCGGCCATCCGCCCTCTCGCATGTGCATCGGGCCTGCCAGGGGCCCGCCGACGTCGATCCGAGGGGTTGGCCGCCTGCCCGTCGGGCTTTCCCGACGGCGCGCCGGGAACCGGCGACCGGCCCCTGCGGCGAGGTGTGCTAGGTTCGGCCGGTGAACGCGTTCAAGCCACACCTCGCCGGCCTCGCCGACTACCCGTACGCCAAGGTCGACGCGCGGGTGAAGCTCGACCAGAACGAGAGCCCCGAGGACCTGCCCGCCGAGATCAAGGGGCGCGCCCTCGAGCGGCTCGCCGAGCTCTCCTGGAACCGCTACCCGGAGCTGCACGCGGAGGACGTGCGCGCGGCGCTGGCGCGCCACGAGGGCTGGCCGGAGGAGGGGATCGTCCTCGCCCCGGGCTCGAACCTGCTGGTGCTCGCCCTCGCGCAGGCGGGGCAGGCCGTCCTCGACACCGTGCCGGCCTTCCCCTACTACAAGGGCGGGGCGCAGGCGACCGGGACGCCCTGGCGCGGCATCCCGCTGGCCAAGGACTTCTCCCTCCCGCTCGGGGAGCTCCTCGCCGCCCTCGACGGGCCGCCCGGGGTGCTCTTCCTCCCCGTCCCCCACGCCCCCACCGGCAAGCTCTTCGAGCCGACCGAGGTCGGGCGGCTGGCGGCGCGCGCCCGGGACCGGGGCTGGCTCCTGGTGGTCGACGAGGCCTACCACGCCTTCGCCGGGACAGACGCGCGGCCGCTCGCCCGGACCAACCCGCACGTCGCCCTCCTCCGGACGTTCTCCAAGTCCTGGTGCCTGGGCGGCATCCGGGCCGGCTACCTCCTCGGCTCGCCCGAGGTGGCGCGGGTGGTCCGCGCCTGCGTCCCGCCCTTCTGCCTGCCCGCCCACACCACCGCCATCCTCCTCACCGCCCTCGAGTCGCCGGGCTACGTCGGCGCGGTGGTGGAGCGGATCCGGGCCGAGCGGGAGCGCCTCCTCCAGGGGCTCTCCCGGCACCCGACCTGGCGCCCCTACCCGAGCGCCGCCAACTACCTCCTCGTCCGCACCCCCGACGCGAAGCGCGCCTTCGACCACCTCCTCTCCCGCGGGATCCTGGTCCGCCGCCAGGACCACTACCCCGGGCTCGAGGGCTGCATCCGGATCACGGTGGGGTCGCGGGCGGAGAACGACGCGCTCCTCGCCGCCGCCGCCGAGGCCAGCTAGGCGTCATCCCCTTCAGTGTATCCGCGGGAGGAGCGGGAGCGCGGCCGCGATCCGCGCCTCCTCCTCCGCCAGCTCGGCGAGCCGGGCCGCGACGTCCAGCCCTCCGGCGTGGCGGCCGGCGAGGTCCACGAAGAGCCGCTCGTGGCCCGCCTCGGCCCGGGCGAAGCGCGCGTAGAGCTCCCCGAGGCGCGGGTCGGGCAGGGCGCCGGCGAGCAGCGCGAGCCGCTCTCGGCTCCGCGCCTCGATCAGGGCGGCGGCGAGGAGGCGGTCCACGAGCCGCTCCGCCGGACCGCCGCTCCGGACCCGTCGCAGGAGGGCCTGCGCGTACGGGTCCCCCTCGTCGGGCGGGAGGGCCAGGCCGCGCCTCGCGAGCTCTGCCAGCACCGCCTGGAAGTGCTCGAGCTCCTCGCGCGCCAGCCGCGCCAGGGCGCGGACCAGGTCCGGCCGGTCGGCGTGGTCGGCCACGAGCTTGAGCGCGCTCGCCGCCGCCTTCTTCTCGCAGTGGGCGTGGTCGGCGAGGGTCCGGTCGAGGTCCTCGAGCGCCACCGCCACCCAGCGCGGATCGGTCGGGGCGCGGAGGAGGGTCACCCGGGCCTTCTAACGGGCGGCGGGGAGGAGCGCCTCGACCGCCTCCGGCGGGAGCACCGCCGGCGCCTTCGGCAGCCGCGAGAGGGAGAACCCGGCCACGAGCTCGGCCGGCGTCCGGCGGTCGCCCGGCGCGGCCAGCCCGGAGAGCGCCGCCAGGAGCCCGACCACCGCCCGCGGCTCGGCCCCGCGCTCGCGGAGCTCCCCCAGGGAGAGGGCCCGGTGGCGCTTCGCCAGCCGGTCGCCGTCGGCCCCCACCACCAGCGGCACGTGGGCGAACCGCGGGGCGGGGAGGCCGAGGGCCTGGTAGAGCAGCAGCTGGCGCGCGGCGGAGGGGAGGAGGTCGTCCCCCCGCACCACCTCGGTCACGCCCATGGCGGCGTCGTCCACCACCACCGCCAGCTGGTAGGCCGGGATCCCGTCGGCGCGGGCCACCACGAAGTCGCCGGTCTCCTCCGCCACGTCGAACCGGCACGGGCCGCGCACGCCGTCCTCGAACCCGATCGCGCCTTGGGGAACGCGGAGCCGCCAGGCCGGGCGCCGGGAGGCCGCGCGGCGCGCCACCTCCTCCGGCGAGAGGCCGCGGCAGGTGCCCGGGTAGCGGGGGCCGTCGTCGGCCGGGCCGTGCGGCGCCCCGGCCGCGGCGGCCACCTCGGCCCGCGAGCAGAAGCAGGGGTAGGCCCGGCCCGCGCCCCGCAGCGCCTCGAGCGCGGCCGCGTAGCGGGGGAGGCGCTCGGACTGGCGGTAGGGCCCGGCCGGCCCCCCCACGTCCGGCCCCTCGTCCCAGCCGAGCCCGAGCCAGCGCAGCTCGTCGAGGAGCCGCGCCTCCATCCCCGGGCGAACCCGGGGTGCGTCCAGGTCCTCCACCCGCATGAGCCAGGCGCCGCCCTCCGCCCGGGCGGCGAGCCAGGAGAGGAGCGC
>DATKAL010000279.1:0-3707 GCA_035498135.1 Anaeromyxobacter sp. | reverse complement strand
TCGCCTACGCCAAGCAGAACGGGCTCCCCATGTCCCAGCTCCAGAACCACGACGGCGCCTTCGTCCGCCCGACGCTGGAGAGCACCTCCGAGGCGGCCGCCGGCGTCGAGATGCCGGCCGACTACCGCGTCTCCATCACCGACGCCAAGGGCAAGGGCGCCTATCCCATCGCCTCCTTCACCTACCTCCTCGTCCACAAGGACCAGAAGGACCAGGCCAAGGGCGACGCGCTGGTCCACTTCCTCTGGTGGGCCACGCACGACGGCGAGCAGTACGCCTCGCCGCTCGACTACGCCCCGCTCCCCAAGGCGGTGGTGGCCAAGGTCGAGAAGACCATCGAGGCGCTCACCGTCCAGGGAAAGCCCGTCAAGGTTGTCGCCTCCCGCTGACACCGCGGTCGAGCCGCTCGCCGGCGTGGCCGAGCCCGGGCCCCGGATCCGGTCGCGCCGCAACCTGGGCGACCGGATCTGGGCCTCCGTGCTCACCGCCGCCGGCGGCGGCGTCCTGCTCGTGGCCGGCCTGATCGTGGCAGTGGTCTCCCGCGCCGCCGAGCCGGCCTTCCGCACCCTGGGGGTGGGCCGCTTCCTCCTCGGGGAGGACTGGGACCCGGTGGCGGGCTCCTTCGGCGCCCTCCCCTTCATCTACGGGACGCTGGTGACGAGCGCGCTCGCCCTGGCGGTGGCCCTCCCCGTGGCGGTGGGGCTGGGGCTCTTCCTCGCCGAGATGGGGCCGCCGCGGCTCCGGCCGCCGGTGGCCTTCGCCATCGAGACCCTCGCCTCCATCCCGAGCGTGGTCTACGGCCTCTGGGGCCTCTTCGTCCTCGTCCCCTGGCTCCGGGGCGGCCTCGAGCCGGCCCTCGGCCACGCGCTCGGGTTCCTCCCCCTCTTCCGCGGCCCGCCGCTCGGGCTCGGCTATCTGTCCGCCGGGCTCCTGCTCGCGATCATGATCCTCCCCACCATCGCCTCGGTGACGCTGGAGGTGCTGCGCACCGTCCCGCCGGCGCTGCGCGAGGGGGCCCTCGCCCTCGGGGCGACGCGCTGGGAGATGATCCGCCTGGCGGTCCTCCCCCACGCCCGGGCCGGGATCCTCGGCGCCGCGCTCCTCGGGCTGGGCCGGGCGCTGGGCGAGACCATGGCGGTGACCATGGTGATCGGGAACGCGCCCGAGATCCACGCCTCCCTCTTCGCCCCCGGCTACTCCCTCCCCTCGGTCATCGCCAACGAGTTCTCCGAGGCCACCGGGCCCCTGCACACCGCGGCGCTGTCGGCGCTGGCCCTGGTGCTCTTCGGGGTGACCCTGGTGCTCAACGGCCTGGCGCGCGTCCTGGTGCTCGTCACCCGGTCGCGCGCGGAGCGGGCGGCGTGAGCGGCCGGCGCGCCCGGCAGGCCCGGGACCTCGCCATGACGCTGCTCTGCGGGGCGGCGGTGGTGGTGGCGCTCGCCCCGCTCGCCTCGCTGCTCTGGCTGGTGATCGCCCGCGGGCTGCCCGGGCTCTCGCCCACGTTCTTCGTCGCCCGGCCTGCGCCGGTGGGCGAGCCGGGCGGCGGGGTGGGGAACGCCATCGTCGGCACCCTCTTCATGGTCGGGCTGGCCTCCCTCATCGCCGTGCCCATCGGCATCGGCGCCGGCGTCTTCCTCGCCGAGCGCGGCGACGGCCCCCTCGGGCGCGCGGTCCGCTTCACCGCCGACGTGCTCGGCGGCGTCCCCTCGATCGTGGTGGGGATCGTGGCGTACGCGGTGCTGGTGATCCCCATGCGCCGCTTCTCCGCCCTGGCGGGCGGGCTCGCCCTGGCGATCCTGATGGTCCCCACCCTGGCCCGGGCGAGCGAGGAGTTCGTGCGCCTCGTCCCCTCGGCGCTCCGCGAGGCCTCCCTGGCGCTCGGCGTCCCTGCCTGGCGCACGAGCCTGCGGGTGGTCCTCCGCACGGCGCTCGGCGGGATCGTCACCGCCGCCCTCCTGGCGGTGGCCCGGGCGGCTGGCGAGACCGCCCCCCTGCTCTTCACCGCCCTCAACAACCAGTACTGGAACGTCCGGCCCGACCAGCCCACCGCCTCGCTCACCGTGCAGATCTTCAACTACGCGATCAGCCCGTACCCGCAGTGGCACGCGCAGGCCTGGTCGGCCGCGCTGGTGCTGCTCCTCCTCGTCGGCCTCCTCAACCTGCTCGCGCGGCTCGCCTCCCGCGACCGCGTCCGGGAGGGTGGCGCGTGATGCCCGCCCTGGTCGAGCCGGCCCCTCCGCGCACCAAGCTCGCCGTCGAGGGGCTCGAGGCCTGGTTCGGCGCCACCCGGGCCCTGCACCAGGTCAGCCTGTCGGTGCCGGAGCGCTCGGTGCTGGCGGTGATCGGCCCCTCCGGCTGCGGGAAGTCGACCTTCATCCGCTGCCTCAACCGGATGCACGAGCTGGTGCCAGGGGCGCGGGCCACCGGCCGGGTGTTGCTCGACGGCGAGGACCTCTACTCCGGGGCGGTCGACCCGGTGGAGCTCCGGCGGCGGGTGGGGATGGTGTTCCAGCGCCCCAACCCCTTCCCCACCCTGTCGGTGGCCGAGAACGTCCTCGCGGGCTTCCTCCTCAACGGCGCCCACGGCGACCGGCGCGAGGTGATGGAGCGCTGCCTCCGGCAAGCGGCGCTGTGGGACGAGGTGAAGGACCGCCTCCACGCCTCCCCGCTCTCGCTCTCCGGCGGGCAGCAGCAGCGGCTCTGCATCGCCCGGGCGCTGGCGATCGAGCCGGAGGTGCTGCTGATGGACGAGCCGGCCAGCGCCCTCGATCCCATCGCCACCGCCAAGCTGGAGGAGCTGATCCACGAGCTCAAGGCCCGCTACACGATCGTGATCGTGACCCACAACCTCCAGCAGGCGGCGCGGGCCTCGGAGTACACGGCCTTCTTCTACCTGGGGGAGCTCGTCGAGGTGGGGCGCACCGACCAGATCTTCACCACGCCCCGCTCCACCCGCACCGAGGACTACGTCACCGGGAAGTTCGGGTGAGGTCGGGGCGGCGCACCGGCCAGCCGATCAGCGCCCCCACCGCCAGCCCGTACAGCGAGGCGCGCCACACGCTGGAGGTGAGCGGGCAGGTGCCGGTGCGGCAGCCGATGAAGTGGGCGTAGGCACCGCCGGCGGCCGCGCCCAGGAGCCCGGCCGCGGCCGCGCGCAGCCACGAGCGGCCGAACCGGTCCCAGGCGGTCGGCGGAGCCGGCGCCGGGCGGAGCGTGCCGGGGCCGGCCTCCGTCACGCCCCGGTCCCGGCGCCCTTGCCCGCCGCGGGGCAGGTGCGGATCCCGAGCACCTGGTAGAGCGGGCAGTAGCCGACCAGCCCGGTCGCGAGGGGCACCAGCCCGACGAGCCCGAGCAAGCTCCTCGGCCCGACCAGCGTGAGCGATAGGATCCCCAGGCCCACGACCACCCGCAGCACGCGATCCCAGGTGCCTTCGTTTCTCATGGTGGCGATTCCTCCTACGGAGGGGAGCCGCGGCGCGGCCGGAAGGTTCGGGCCCGGACGGGGTGCGGCAGGGTGCGCGGTCGCCGGAGTCTCCGGACCTACGGCCGCTTGGTCCGCGCTCCCGGCTTCGCGGCCTTCGGCGGGGGCGAGGGCGGCGGCGTCCCGGCCGCGGCCACCGGCGGGACGGCCAGCGCGTCGGCGAGCGTGGCGGTGGCGATCGCCTCGGGCGGGCAGTACCGCTCCGCCAGGTCGAGGGCCGACTGGG
>DATKAL010000278.1:0-2368 GCA_035498135.1 Anaeromyxobacter sp. | reverse complement strand
CGAGGACGGGCCCGGCCGGCCCCTGGGGCGCTCGTTCCAGGTGCGCCTCTGGCCGAACCTGGTCTTCCTCCGCGACGGCCGGGTCGTCCGCCAGCTCGCCCGGCCCGGTCACGATCAGCTCGACGAGGCCTTCCAGGCGCTGCTCGGCGAGTAGGCGGAGGGGTCAAGCCTCGCGGGGGACGACGGCCAGCTCCCTCCGCGCGGTGAGACGCAGGACCACGAGCGGGGTCGGAAGGCCGATCTCGGCTTCGCTCAGGAGGCGCTGCAGCTCGTCGACGTCGGCGACTGGGTGGCCGCCGAGGCCCACGATCACGTCGCCGGGGAGGACGCCGCCGGCCGCCGCCGGCCCGTCGCGCTCGACCGAGAGCACCTTCACGCCGGCGTCCGCGGCGAGGTGGTGGTGGCGGGCCAGGGGCCGGGGCACGGGAACGGCCTGGCCCCCGATCCCGATCACCGCCCGGCGCACCCGACCGTCGCGAATGAGCTGTGCCGCCACGCGCTCGGCGGCGTGGAGCGGGATCGCGAAGCAGAGGCCCTGGCCGGTCAGGATGGCGGCGGTGTTGATGCCGACCGCGGCCCCCCGATGGTCGACGAGCGGCCCCCCCGAGTTGCCGGGGTTGAGGGCGGCGTCGGTCTGGATGACGCTGTCGATGAGCCGGCCGCCCCGGGCTCGGAGCGAGCGGCCGAGGGCGCTCACCACCCCAGCGGTGACGGTGGCGCGGAAGCCGTAGGGGCTGCCGAGGGCGATCACCAGCTGGCCCACGCGCAGCGCGCGCGAGTCGCCGCGGGCGATGGGCCGGAGGCCGGGGGCCTCGATGCGGAGGAGGGCGACGTCGGACCCCGGATCCTCGCCGGCGAGTCGGGCCGGCCACACGCTCCCGTCGGCGAGGGTCACCGCGATCTCCCGCGCCCCGCCGACCACGTGCTGGTTGGTGAGGACGAAGCCGTCGGGCGTGAGGACGAAACCCGAGCCTCCACCCTCGCGCGTGCGGCCGCGACCGCCGAGACGGGCGCCCACGTGCACGACGCTCGGGCCCGCGGCCTCCGAGGCCCCCACCACCGCGCGGGAGTACGCGTCGAGCAGGTCGCGCTCCTCGGCCGCGGGGGCCGGCGGGCCGCTCACCCCGCGGCCCTCTCTCCCACCACGACCGGCACGGAAAGGCTCTGGCCCGCCCGCAGCACCTCGAAGCCGACCTCCTGTCCCACCCCCTCCTCGTCGAGGGCGGGAAGGAGCGCGCCCGGATGCGTGAGCGCCTCACCCCCGGCCTTCAGGAGCACGTCGCCCAGAAGCAGGCCCGCCCTCGCGGCCGGGCTTTCCGGCTGGACCGAGAGCACGATGAGGGCGGACGTCTGGCCGAGCCGCCCGCGCAGGTCCGAGGTGAGCGCGACCGGCTGGGTGCCGATGCCCAGGTAGCCGCGGCGGACGCGCCCCCGAGCCAGCACCGCCTCCACGACGCGTCGCAGAGTCTCCACGGGCACGGCCAGGCTCGCCCCCCGCAGGAGGCCGGCGGTGTTGGCGCCGAGACCGGCGCCGTCGACGCCGAGGAGGAGGCCTCCGGAGAAACCCGGGTGAAGGGCGAGATCACTCTCCAGGTAGCGCTCGAGACGGCCGCCGGAGGGGGCGCGCCAGGGCCCGGCCACCGCGCTCACAATGCCGAGCTGCGCGCGGACGGCCCGGCCGGGGCGGCTCAACCCCACCACCAGCTGGCCGACCCGCGCCTCGCTCGCCGCCGCCCACCGCGGGGGGACGATCCCCGGCGCGGCGACCCGCAGCACCACGAGGTCGCGCCCGGGATCGCGCCCGACCACCTTCGCGGTGACGGTGCGCCCGTCGGCGAGGCCGACCGGCGCCTCCTCCATGTCGACCGCATGGTGGCTGGCCAGGACGATTCCCTCGGCCGACCAGACGACGCCGCTCGAAGCCCCGCGCGGACGACCCTCCACGCGCACCACGCTCGCCGCGTTCGCCTCCACCACCGCCGCCAGCTCGCCCGACAGGGTCTCGATCGTCATTCGCGCCTCCCGGTCCTTCGCTCCGTTCCCAGGCTAGTGCCGGGAGGGGGAGCGGCGCATCCCCCGAAACGGCAGGCGGCCACCTGATCGTTCGGGCAGGGCGGGCCCGCCCGAACGATCAGAGCACGACGAGGCCGAGCCGCGCCGCGAGCGAGACGGCCTCGCTCCGGCTCTCCGCCCCGAGCTTGCCGAGCACCGCGCCGACGTGGAACTTCGCCGTGTGCTCGCTGATCCCGAGGCGGGCGGCGATCGCGCGGTTGCTGAGGCCCTCGGCGAGGAGGGACAGCACCTCGGCCTCCCGCGGCGTCAGCGGCTCCACGAGCGGCGAAAGAGGCGGCGGCCCCGGTCGGAGAAC
>DATKAL010000277.1:0-10180 GCA_035498135.1 Anaeromyxobacter sp. | reverse complement strand
CCGGGTGGCGAGGGCGCTGCAGGTGGACCTGGACCTCCTCACCTCCCAGCAGCGGGCCATCACCATCGACCTCTCCACCGGAGGGTTCTCCTGCCTGCTCGCCAAGGCGCCGCCGCTCGGGGACGACGTGGGGTTCTCGCTCCGGCTCCCCGCCACCGAGCCCCTCGCCGGGCGGGTGCGGGTGGCGGACGTGAAGCCGCTCCAGGGCAACGTCCGGGTCGCCTTCCAGTTCGCCGGCCTCGAGCCGAAGGACCGCGAGCGCCTCGAGCTGTTCGTCTTCGACACCGTCCTCGCCCAGCTGAGCGGGTAGAGCCGCCAGCGACCGCGATCACGGTGTGGCGGGGTCTTGCCCAGGGATCGTGCAGGCGGTCCCGGCTCCGGGCTGGCGGCAGCCTCCCCGTTCACCCCGGCCAGGGTGGCGTCACCGATCGGGTGGCGTTGCTGAAGACGGGGCGTCGCTGAGGGACCGGCGTTGCCGATGCGTGGCGATGCCCATGGGGAGGGGCCCGCGGGGGGCGGAGGGACCCTTCCTCGGCTGGAGAAAGCGGAGGGGCGCCCCGGCCGTGCCCGGAGCGCCCCTCCCGACCGAGGGGGCCGAGGTCCCCTCACCCGCCGCTCAGAACCAGGCCAGCGCCGCGAGCTGCGCGGTGGCGAAGCTGTCCTTGGGAGCCTTCGTCGTGTCGGTGCTCACCGGGAAGGCCTTGTCGGCCGCCTTGTCGTAGCGCAGCTCCCCGCGGAGCTCGGCGTTGCCGCCCACCGGGAAGGACAGGCCGAGCGTCCCCTCGTAGACCTTGGTGCCCACGGTCGGATCGGTGGGCTTCAGGTACCCGAGGCGCGAGCCGCCCTTGGAGTCGTCGAAGTACTCGCCGCGGAGGGTGAGCCGGGCGACGTCGCCGGTGAAGGAGTAGCGGACCATGCCGGCCAGCCCCCACCAGGTGGCCGAGGTGGCCGGCCAGGTAGTGGCGAGCTTGTCCTCGTGGCCGTAGTCGAGGTTCAGGTTGATGGAGACCGGGCCGAACCCCTGCTGGAGGACCACGTCCACCAGGGTGCGGGTGGCGTCCTCGGTGTGGATGACGTCGGTGGAGGCGACGGGGGCGTTCTTGCCCGCGTAGACGTTGATCGCCGCGTTGGTGGCGTCCTTCGAGTAGGTGAGGGAGACGTTGCCGGTCTTGTGGGGCCCGGTCTTGATGGTGTTGCCCACCACCACGTTGAAGGTGCTGGTGAGGGTATCGTCGTCCCAGCCGTTCACCACCCCGAGCTGCAGGGTGAGCGAGTCGGCCAGCGGGATGCCCACCCGGAGCCCGGTGTGGGCGAAGGGGATCGCGTAGGTGAAGAGGATCGAGCGGGTGTAGAGCCAGTTGTCCTTCGCCTCGATCACCTCCGCCCCGGCCGAGGTGACGAACCGGCCGAAGTCGGCGGTGACCTTCCCGAACTTGTAGGTGGCGAAGGCCTGCTGGACGAGCAGATTGGTGGTGCCGAACGCGGTCGGCCCGTAGCCCACGTCGATCCGGAACCCGGCCGGCCCCGCGTCGATCGTCGCGTTCAGCTCGGCGTAGCTGAGCCGCAGCCCGGGGGCGGCGCTGAACCCGGCCAGCGGGCTGGGCACGGTCTGGGGCGCGTCCAGGTTGACCGAATAGTACGAGTCCACCAGCCCCCCCCACTTCACGGTGAAGGGCGGCGCGGCGGGCGCGACCGCGGCGGCCGGCGCCGCGGGGGCGGCCGGGGGGGCCGCGGGCGCGGTGTCGGCGACGGCGAGCGCGGGCGCGAGCGCGAGGGTGGCGAGCAGAGCGTTCCTGAGGTTCACTTCGAGTCCCCTTTCCCTGGGTCGATGAGGCGTGCGGGCCGACCCCTGTGCAGCGCGCGTGCCGCCCGCGCCGGAGCGGGTTTCTCCCGTGTCGTTGGGGCGGCGGAGGGCACGCCTGCCCGGGCGTCGGGCAGGGCCATGCGCAGCCGCCGGGCAGGGCCATGCCCGGACGAGGAGCGAGGCCCGGCCCGGGAGAGCCGGGCGGGCCTCGCGGGGTGAGGCGGGCGCTAGGCGGCGGGATCGGGGTGGGCCATGGCGTGGAGCCCGCCGTGGCCGGGGACCGCGCCGGGAGCGGACTCGAGGTCGGTCGAGATGTAGGCGCGCTCGCCGGCCTCGGTCTGATCGAGGCCGGTCCACTCGTCCTGCTCGTCGGCGCGGAGCGGGGTGACCCGGGCCACCAGCTTGTAGAGGGCGAGCGAGAGGAGGCCGGAGAAGGCCATCGTCACCAGCACGCCCACCGCTTGCTTGCCCACCAGCGTCAGGCTGCCGTCGGCGCCGTCCGGGTTGACCGCAGCCGAGGCGAGGGCGCCGGTGAGGAGGGCGCCCAGGGTGGCGGCCACCCCGTGCACGGCGAAGACGTCGAGGGAGTCGTCGAGCCCGAGGCGCGGCCGGAAGCGGACCGCGGTGAAGGAGGCGAGCGCGGCCACGGCGCCGAGGAGGAGCCCGGCCCCCGGCTTCACGAAGCCGGCCGCCGGGGTGATCGCCACCATGCCGGCCACGGCGCCGGAGGCGAGCCCCACCCCCGAGACCTTGCCGTGGAGGACCAGCTCCGCCAGTCCCCAGGCGGCGGCCGCTGCGGCCGGGGCGAAGAAGGTGTTCACGAAGGCGGTGGAGGCGAGCCCGTTCGCCCCGAGCGCGCTCCCGCCGTTGAACCCGAGCCAGCCGAACCAGAGCAGGCCCATGCCCAGGATGGCGAAGGGGACGTTGTGCGGGAGCACGGTGGGCTGGCGGAGCCCGCGGCGGCGGCCGAGGACGATCGCGCCCACCAGCGCGGCGGAGGCCGCGTTGATGTGGACCACGGTCCCGCCGGCGAAGTCGAGGACGCCGAGGTTGCGGAGCCAGCCGCCCGGCGCCCAGACCCAGTGCGCCACCGGCGCGTAGACCAGCAGGCTCCAGGCGGCGACGAAGAGCAGGTACGCCTTCATCCGGACGCGCTCGACGATCGCCCCGGAGATGAGGGCCGGGGTGATGACCGCGAACATCGCCTGGAAGAGCATGAAGGCGGAGTGGGGGATGGTCTTCGCCAGGCTGGGCTCGGGGGCGTCGCCCACCCCGGTGAGGCCGAGCCAGGAGAATCCGCCGACGAACCGGTCGAGCCCACCCGGCCCCGGGGAGAAGGCCAGGCTGTAGCCGACGAGCGCCCAGAGCACCCCGACCACCGCCATGCAGACGATGGAGAGGTTCATGGTGTGGACGGCGTTCTTCGCCCGCACCAGGCCGCCGTAGAAGAAGGCGAGCCCGGGGGTCATCAGCATCACGAGGCCGGCGCTCACCAGCACCAGGGCGGTGTCGCCTGCGCTGACGCCATCCGAGGCGGACGCCAGAGCGGGAGCGAGGAGGAGGGGGAGGAGCAGCGCCTTGTTCACGAAACCTCCGGAGGAGTTGGGCCTGCCAGCGGCGGCGGGGGTGCCTGAACTCGTGCAGCCCGCATGCCGAGCAGGTGCCGCCCGGAATCCGTGCGGTTCCGGGCCCCGGGCGGGCCGCGATGCTCGCTCCGGGAGCAGCGGTCTGCCGCTTCCCCGGGCACTGCGCTTCGGATGGGGGAGGCGGCGCGGTCGGCCCGCTACGGCTGGGCCCTGGCCGCCGTCTCCGCCGCCTTCTTCTTGGTGGTCGCCTTCTGGGCCGACTTCTTGGCGGACGAGCCCTTGGCGGCAGTCTTCGAGGCCTTCTTGGTCGTCGCCTTCTTGCCGGTGGCCTTGGCGCTGGCCTGCTTGACGTAGGGCTTGGCGGCCGCATGCTTGAGCGGCGGGCGGGCGTCGAGCGGATCGGCGCCGACGTGGTCGGGGATGGGGGCGGGCGGGGGGGCCACCCAGGGATCGTCGTCGCTCGCGCTCTGGAGCGCGGCCGGGGTGCCATCGGCGACCTCGTACCCGTTCCGGCTGGCGGCCGCCTTCTCGGCCGCCCGCTCGGCCCAGGCGCGCACGGGGGCGTCCATCCCCGCCGAGTCCAGGGTGGCGGCGCCGCCGGCGCGGTCGCCGGCACGGAGCTGCAGGGCGGCGAGGTGGAGCGCGGCCCGTCCTCGCTCCGGGGCGGGGGTGGAGGGGTCCCCGAGCAGGCGGCGGAGGGCCCGGACCGCGTCGTCCGGCGGGATCCGGCCCGCGAGCGCCAGCTTGGCGAGGCCGAAGGCGGCGCGCGGGTGGGTGGGCGAGGCGGCGAGGGCGGCGGCGTAGGAGGCCCGGGCGGCGGCCGGGTCGTTGCGCGCGCGGCGGGCCACGTCCCCCTCGATGGCCAGCCCTGCGGCGAAGGCCCCGTCCTCGGCGGCAGCGGCGGCCGGCTCGATGGCGGCGGAGAGGGTCCCCGCCCGCAGGGCGATCCGGGCCTGGAGGGCCTCGGCCCAGACGCCGCCCTGCGCCGCGGAGGCGGCGGTCGTGGCGTCGCCGAGCGAGCTGCGCCCCAGGGCGAGGGCGGCATCGGCCAGATGGG
The DNA here is from genome assembly GCA_035498135.1 of Anaeromyxobacter sp. Lineage (GTDB taxonomy): Bacteria > Myxococcota > Myxococcia > Myxococcales > Anaeromyxobacteraceae > Anaeromyxobacter. The sequence continues at coordinate 5,733 of DATKAL010000277.1, read as the reverse complement.
CGTAGCGGGGGACCACCTCCGCCCGCCCGGGCTCGACGAGGAGCTGGGCGGCCTCCGCCTCGGCACCGGCGTCCCGGTAGTCGGCGAAGAGCATGGCGAGCGCGAACGCGCGGACGCTCCCCGCCTCCAGGTGGTCCAGCTGCGCCAGGGGCTCGAGCAGCGCGGCCGCCTCCCGATAGCCGGCGGCGGTGTCGAGCCGGAGCAGCTCGTCGGCCCGGGCCAGCCCGGCCTTGAGGACCGCGCGTCGGTGGTGGGCGCGGTACGCGATCAGGCCGGCCGCCGCGACGAGCAGGGCGATCACCCCGGCCGCCACCTTGAGGGCGAGCCGCCGGTCGCGAGGCGGGGGGGTGGGCGCAGCGGCGCCGTCGTCGTCCAGCTCGACGGGGACTTCGTAGAAGCTCTCCTCCGGCGCGCCGGGCTCGGTGGGCTCGGCGCCGGGAGAGGTGGGATCGGTCTTGGTCATCGGTCGGCGGGGTGGGGCGGGGAGGGGGGCGACCCGCCGAGGGTACTTCCGGCCCTCCCGTCAGGTCAAAAACGCAGGCGCCCGCGCCGGGAACCCGGTGCGGGCGCGAAGACGGGGACCTGGAAGGCAGTCCGCCGTGGCGAGGGCTAGCCGCCCTTCTCCTCGCGCTCGTCCTCCCGGGCGACGCCGGAGAGCACGTCGTTCACGGAAGGGAACCTCATGATCTCGCCGCGCGCGATCCGCCAGGCCTGCTGGACGATCCACGAGAGCGAGCGGTCCTGCCGGTTCGCCTCGGCTTGGATCTCGTTCAGCATGTCCTCGGGGAAGTACAGGGACTGCTTGCGCTTGTCGGTGCCGGGCATCAGGGCTCCGTGGTGTGGGAGAGTCGAGGGCTTTGTACGATGGCCTGCCGTGGCGGTCAAGGCTTCGTCCACCTGTCGGGGTGGTGCGTCGACTGTGCGTGAGGGCCGCACAGCCGTCCACGGCCCGACGCCAGCCAGGGCAGCCCGCCAGATGCAGAAGTTGCGTCGAAGGCGGACGCCGACGGCTCCACGCCGCAGGGCAAAAAAGAGGAGAGCCGGCATTGCTGCCGGCTCTCCGTGGGCCCAGAGGGGGAGGGGGGGGACCCCTAGGCCCAGCGCCTCAAACTTGTACCGCGCACGACCTCAGTCAATACCCAAACTCAACTTCTCATTCCCGCTCGACAAATGCAACCGGACGGCCAGTCGATTCTGGGGTATCCCCTCGCCCCCCCGCGCGCGATTCGCCCTCCTCAACCGAGCCGGGGCGTCATCCATTCCCCGCCCTCCACCCCCGCGTCCCAGGCCCGCCGTCCTGTATAAGGAGGTGGGGGTTTCGACGCTCGCCCTGTGCGCAAGAATCGACCCGACTCCTACCCGGCCGCCGTCCTGGACACGGCCCGACGGCGCCGGCTCTTCGGGCCGGCGGACCGGGTCCTGGTGGCCCTCTCGGCGGGCCCGGACTCGACCGCGCTCCTGGCCGCCTTGGCCGCCCTGAGGGAGGGGGGGCACCTCGGGGCGGTGGCCGCGCTCCACGTCGATCACGGCCTTCGCCCGGGCGGCGCCGAGGATGCGGCCTGCGCGAGAGAAGCCTGCGAACGGCTCGGGGTGGGCTTCGAGAGCGTGGCCGTCCGCGTCGCGCCGGGGAACGTCCAGGCCGCGGCGCGGAGGGCCCGCTATGCCGCGCTGCGCGAGACCGCCGCCCGGCTCGGCGCGACCCGCATCGCCACCGGCCACACCCGGGGGGACCAGGCCGAGACCGTCCTCCTGCGGCTGCTCCGCGGCGCCGGGGCCCGGGGGCTCTCCGGGATCCCCCCGAGGCGGGGGATCATCGTGCGGCCGCTCATCGACCGCGGGAGGGGCGAGGGGATCGCGTACCTGCGAGCGATCGGGATCGCCTGGCGCGAGGACCCGACCAACGCCACCCCCCGCTATGCGCGGAACCGGATCCGGCACGAGGCCCTGCCGGCGCTGCGGGCGGTCGCCCCGGCGGCGGAGCGGGTGCTCGCCAGGGCCGCCGACCTCGCCCGCGCCGACGAGCGCGCCCTCGTGGCCCGCGCTCGCGCGGCGCTGGGCGCGGGCGGAGGCGCCGCGCTCGCCAGCCTCGCCGCCGAGCCTGCGGCGGTGCGCAGGCGGATCGTGCGCCTCCTCTGGCGGAGGGCGGGCGGGCGCCGCCTGCTCGGGGCGGGGCACGTGGAGGCCGTGCTCGCCCTGGCGCGCCGCCGGCGCCCGGGGCGGGTCACGCTTCCGGGCGGGATCGAGGCGCGCGTGCGGTACGGCGGGCTCGAGCTCGGGTGGCCGGTTGCTCCCCCCGCTCCCCTGGGCGAGCGGGTCGTGCCCGGACCGGGCCGCTATCCGCTGCCGGAGCGCGGGCTGGCGCTCGAGGTGGCGGCGGCGCGGGCCGAGGCGGTCCCCTGGCCGGTGGTGGCGCGCGCCCGGCGGCCGGGCGACCGCTTCCACCCCGAGGGCGCCGCGGGAGGGAAGAAGCTCAAGGCGTGGCTCATCGACCGGAAGGTGCCCCGCGAGGCGCGGGACGCGCTGGTGGTGCTCGCCTCGGGGCGGGCCGTGCTCGCCATCCCGGCCCTCGGCGTGGTGGCGGCGGGGATGGGGCCGGGCGGCGCCGGGCTCGACGTCCGGGTCGCTGCGCTCTCCTGACGGGCCGGTCGTACTGCATCGGGGGGGCGAGGCTGTTATAAAGGAGCCCTGGCCGGGGCGTCTGCTCGGCCGGACGCCGGCGGCCCGCGCGCGCGCCCGGCCGCTCCGGCCGCCGGGGCTCCACCGAAAAAGGGAAAAGGCTTTGCGACAGTCCTACAAGACCGCCCTGCTCTGGGTCTTCCTCCTGGTGATGTTCATCGCCCTCTGGAAGCTGTTCGACGCCCGGCACCAGGAGGCGAAGTCCCTGAACTGGTCACAGTTCATGTCCAAGGTCGAGGCCGGCGAGGTGAAGTCGGTCACGGTGAAGGACCTCGACTACTTCGGCCGGCTCCGCGACGACACGGACTTCGTCACCACCGGGCCCATCGATGCCTCGGCCACCATCGCCGAGAAGCTGCGCGAGAAGGGTGTCACCCTCACCTACCAGAAGCCCGACCAGAACTCGCTCTGGGTGACGGTGGTCCTCCAGTACCTCCCGCTGGTCTTCGTGTTCCTCCTGATCTTCTTCTTCATGCGGCAGCTGCAGTCGGGCGGCGGCAAGGCGATGAGCTTCGGGAAGTCGCGGGCGAAGCTCATGACCCACGACAACAAGGTCACCTTCGCCGACGTGGCGGGCATCGACGAGTCCAAGGACGAGCTCGAGGAGATCATCTCCTTCCTCAAGGACCCGAAGAAGTTCACCCGCCTCGGCGGCCGGATCCCCAAGGGCGTCCTGCTCATGGGGCCGCCGGGCACGGGCAAGACCCTCCTCGCCCGGGCGGTGGCCGGCGAGGCCGGGGTCCCGTTCTTCTCCATCTCCGGCTCGGACTTCGTCGAGATGTTCGTGGGCGTGGGCGCCTCCCGGGTCCGCGACCTCTTCGAGCAGGGGAAGAAGAACGCCCCCTGCATCATCTTCATCGACGAGATCGACGCCGTCGGGCGCCACCGCGGCGCCGGCCTGGGCGGCGGGCACGACGAGCGCGAGCAGACCCTGAACCAGCTCCTGGTGGAGATGGACGGCTTCGAGTCGAACGAGGGCGTGATCCTGATCGCCGCCACCAACCGGCCCGACGTCCTCGACCCGGCCCTGCTGCGCCCGGGCCGGTTCGACCGCCGCATCGTGGTCCCGCGCCCCGACCTCAACGGCCGGCTCGGCATCCTCAAGGTCCACACCAAGAAGACCCCGCTCGACGGCTCCGTGGACCTGAACCAGATCGCCCGCGGGACCCCGGGCTTCTCCGGCGCCGACATCGAGAACCTGGTGAACGAGGCCGCCCTCTACGCCGCCCGTCGCAACAAGGAGAAGCTGGCGATCGACGACTTCGAGTTCGCGAAGGACAAGGTGATCATGGGCACCGAGCGCCGCTCCATGATCATCTCCGAGAAGGAGAAGCGGACCACCGCCATCCACGAGGGCGGGCACGCCCTGGTGGCCAAGATCCTCCCAGGCACGGACCCGGTCCACAAGGTGACGATCATCCCGCGCGGGCGGGCCCTGGGGCTCACCCAGCAGCTCCCGCAGGAGGACCGCCTCAACATCAACCAGGAGTTCGCGCTCAACCAGATCGCCATCCTGATGGGCGGCCGGATCGCGGAGGAGATCACCTTCGGGCAGAAGACCACCGGCGCCGGCAACGACATCGAGGTCGCCACCGGCCTCGCCCGCAGCATGGTCTGCGAGTGGGGGATGAGCGAGAAGATGGGGCCGCTCGCGCTCGGCAAGAAGGAGGGAGAGGTCTTCCTCGGCCGGGAGATGACGACCGCGCAGGCCTACTCCGAGCAGACGGCACGCGACATCGACGCCGAGGTCCACCGGATCGTGACCGAGCAGTACGAGCGGGCGCGCAAGGTGCTCCTCGAGAACCAGGCGATGCTCAACAAGATCGCGGACGCGCTGATCGAGTACGAGACCCTGGACGCGGCCGACATCGACGTCCTCATGGCCGGCGGGGCGCTCAGCCGCCCGCCGCCGCCGAAGCCGGCCCCCCCGGTCGCGGCGGAGAAGGGGAAGCGGGGCGGTCTCCTCGACGCGGTGGGCGGGGTTCCCGCCGCCGGCAAGGCCTGAGCCCGGCGGCCGGCCGGGCCGGTGGAGGCCACGTGAAGATGCAGATCGGGGCCAGGCTCCTGGAAGGGCCTGGCCCCTTCCTCATGGGGGTGGTGAACGTCACCCCCGACTCCTTCTCCGACGGCGGCCGGTTCGCGGCCCCGGAGGCGGCGGTCGCCCACGCGAGGGCCCTCGCGATCGAGGGAGCGGACCTGGTCGACCTCGGGGGCGAGTCCACCCGGCCGGGCGCGCCGCCCGTCCCCGCCGCCGAGGAGATCCGCCGCGTGGTGCCGGTGATCGAGCGCCTCCGGGCGGGCGGGTTCACCCTGCCGATCTCGGTCGACACCTCCAAGGGCGCGGTGGCCCGCGCCGCCCTGGCGGCGGGCGCGGACCTGGTGAACGACGTCACCGCCCTCTCCGATCCGGACCTGGCGGCGGCGGTGGCCGGGGCGCGGGTGCCGGTGGTCCTCATGCACACCCGGGGGACGCCCGCGGACATGGCCGCCCGGGCGGACTACCGGGACGTGGTGGCCGAGGTGGTGGCCGAGCTCGGGGTGGCCCTCGCCCGGGCCGAGGCGGCCGGGGTGGCGCGGGAGCGCGTGATCCTCGACCCCGGGATCGGCTTCGCCAAGCGCGCCGAGCACAGCGTCGCGCTGCTCGGGCGGCTGGGCGAGCTGCGGGCGCTCGGCCGGCCGCTCCTGGTCGGCCCCTCGCGCAAGAGCTTCATCGGGGCGCTCACCGGGGCGCCGGTGGAAGATCGGCTCCCCGGGACGCTGGCGGCGGTGGCGGCCTGCGTCCTGGCTGGCGTGGAGCTGCTGCGGGTCCACGACGTGGCCGCCGCCGGGCAGGCCGCCCTGGTGGCGGCGGCGATCCGGGGAGCAGCCGCCCCGGCCGGTCCGCGATAGACTGCGCGCGCCCGGAGACCTCCGTTGCACCGCGCCCTCGTCTACCTCCTCGGTCCCGACGCCACGCTGCGGGACGCCCTGCTCGCCGCCGCCGACGCGGCGGTGGTCGGCTACCTCTGCTACCGGGTCCTCCGGCTGATCCGCGGGACGCAGGCGGTGGCCATCCTG
>DATKAL010000276.1:0-6968 GCA_035498135.1 Anaeromyxobacter sp. | reverse complement strand
GCCGCGGCGGCGGCGGCGGCGTTGCCGCCCGGGTAGGTGATGGAGGTGATCGCGGCGGTGTTGCTCGACAGGTGGCCGGGGTTGGGCCCGGTGGCGCTCTTGCCGTTGATCACGTACATCCAGCGGCCGTCGGCGCTCAGGGTGACGTCGTGCGGCTCGTAGGCGGTGGGGATGAGGCCGGCGACCTTGAAGGCGCGCTCGCCGTGGAGCGGGATCACCGCCACCGAGTTGGCGCCCGAGTTGACGGCGTAGAGGGTCCGGCCGTCGGGCGAGACCGTCACCGCGAAGGTGGCGGCGCCGGTGTAGCGGGCCGCGGGCAGGAGGCCGGCCGGAGCCCGGGCGTCGATCCTCGCCACCACCCGGTTGCTGGCCGTGTCGATCACCGCCACCTGGTCGGCGTTGTCCTGCGCCACGTACAGCCGCGCGCCCGAGGCGTCGAGCGCCAGGCCCAGGGCGTTGCCGTCCAGGGGGATGCGCTTGATCAGGCGGCCGGCGGTGGGAGAGCGGACGTCGACGGCCACCACCTCGCGGTCGCGGTCGGACGACACGTAGGCCGTGCCGTTGCCCTTCACCACCACGGCGAAGGGGAAGGTGCCGCCCGCACCGGCGGCCGTGCCCTCGTTGCCGGCGAAGAAGGGGCGCAGGTCGTGCTCGTAGCGGACCGTGCCACTGGCCGTGTCGATCACGCTGATCGAGTCGTTGTAGTTGTTGGCCACCACCAGCGTCGCGCCGTCGGCGGAGACCGCCAGCCCGGCGGCGTTGGGGGCCACCCCGACGCCGATCCCCTTCCCGCCGTGGCCGAGGGCGATCGTCCGGGCGAGCGACCAGGTGCCGCCGCTCCGCGCGTAGGCGTAGACCACGTCGTCCCGCCCGCCCGCGGCGTAGAGCGTGCCGCCGTCCGGGGAGAACGCCAGCCCCACGTGGGCGTTGGTCTGAGGGATCACCTGGGTGAGGAGGGGCGCCGCCTGGTGGGCGCCGCTCACGTCGTAGAGGAAGACGAACTGGGTGGAGGCGGCGACGTCGGTGGTGCCGTCCGCCCTGTCGAGCGAGTTCTGGCCGGCGCAGAGGATCGCCAGCGTGGTGCCGTCCGGGCTGAGCCGAGAGCGCACCGCCTCGCCGGCGACGAAGCCGGGATAGGCGGCCAGGCCCGGGTTCAGGAGCTGCTGCGCCGCGCCCCGCAGGGCGCCCGGCGCGACCCGCTGGCCGGTGGCGAGCTGCTGCGGCGCGGGGCCGGGGAGCTCCGCGCGCGCCTGGAAGGAGAGCGCCGCGGCCAGCGCCGCGACCCCGGGGCCGATCCAGCGTGGAAGCCTTCGCGTCGACGAGTTCCTCTTCATGTGCACGACTCCTTCGGGGCGAGCGCCCCCGTTCCCGGACTGCGGGCTGCGTGACGGCCGGTAGGTTGGGCTCGGCGGATGGCATTTCCGCGGAGTGAGGGTGAAGAGCCCGGTCACCTCCGAGCGGGCTGCCCCGCCCCGGGCGTCGGAGGCGGCTCGCGCGGACGGCCGCGAACCCCGCCGAGGCTGCCGCGGGTGGAGGGACCTGGAGAGGTCGCGCGGCGATGTTCACGGCCACGTAACCGCGGAGCCATCGCCCGCCGTTACGGTCCGCTGACCATCGCAGCACCAGCGCGCGGGCGACCGGAGCCGCCGTCAGGCGGAAACCCTCGGCGTCGAGCACGGGAAGGGAAGGCACATGCCGGAGACGATGCGCAACGGAGGTTCTCGCTGGGTGGCGGCGCTCCTCATCGCCGGGCTCGCCGCGCCGGCGGCGGCGGGCGACGCCGACGAGGGGCTGGCGAAGGAGCTGGAGCCGGGGCGGATCACGGGGCAGGAACGCCCGTTCGCCTTCCTCGTCGATCCCTCCACCCCGAGCGCCGGGAGGTTCAGCGTCGGCTACGCCTTCGGGCTCGGCTCGGGGATCCCGGCCGATCGGCCCCTGCCGGTGAACATGGCGACGGCCAACGGGAGCCACACCTTCCAGGTCGCCTACGGGATCACCGACCAGCTCGCCCCCTACGCCAGCGCCACCCTGTCCCAGGGCTCCGGCGACACGAGCACCTCCGGGACCAGCTCCACCGCCACCAGCTACCAGGTGGGGCTTACCTGGCAGCCCACCCGTCCCGGCGCGCCGTTCCGGTTCTCGATCTCCGGCGCCGGGATGCACGAGGGGCAGGGCGGGGCGAGCGGCCTGACCAGCCTCGCGGCGGCGAGCTACGACATGGGGCGGCTCCGGGTGGCGGGGAACTTCCGGGCGGACAAGATCTTCGCCACCGGCCGCGACGCCGTGGACGCGTTCTTGCTCCTCGGCGCCTCCTGGCGGACCACCAGCTTCCTCCGGCTCGGCGCGGAGTACGTCGGGCAGGACCTGGAGGAGACGTTCTCCTCCGAGGCGGAGGGGGGAGCGCGCCACGCGATCGGCCCCACCGTGGCGCTCGACCTGGACGGCGGCCGCTACCAGGTGGCCGTCGGCTCGGGCTTCGGCCTCACCGCGCGATCGCCCCGGGCGCTGATGCGCGCCGCCCTGGCGTTCAACTTCTGACGGGGCGTGCCGCCCCGCCGCCCGCGGCGATGGGCCCCCTCCCTTCTCGCCGGCGTGCCGACCTCGCTGGATGGGGCGCCGCCAGGGGTATAGGCTCTGTCGACCACGGACCCCCCGGGGCGGCCATGCGCGTCGAATCCACCGAGCTGGACCTCCGGCATTCGGAAGGAGCGCGCCTCGTGGTCCAGGCGCTCCTCCGGGATGCCGAGGAGGAGCTGGCGAAGCTCGAGAGCGGCGCGAGCGAGGAGGCCCTCCACGACTTCCGCGTGGCGCTGCGCCGGCTCCGCAGCCAGCTGCGCGCGCTCCGGCCCTCCCTCGCGAGGCGACTGCGCCGCAAGCACGAGCGCCGGCTCAAGGCGATCGCCGGCGCCACCTCTGAGACGCGGGACGCCGAGGTCCAGCTCCGCTGGCTCGGGAAGGAGCGGGAGAGCCTCGCCCCGCGCGACGTCCCGGGTCTCGACTGGCTGGCGGCGCGGCTGGAGAAGCGCCAGCAGGCCGGGTACGAGCAGGCCACCCGGGAGCTCTCCGCGCGCTTTCGGCGCCTCGCCCGGAAGCTGGAGCGGAGCCTGGCCCGTCCGGCCGCCGAGGTGACCGAGGCCGCCGGAGGCCCGGCCTTCGGCGAGGTCCTGGCCGCCATCCTGCGCACCCAGGTGAGCGAGCTGCTCTCCGCGCTCGGCGCCGTGAGCGGGCCGTTCGACGTGACCCGCGCCCACGCGGCCCGCATCGCCGGCAAGCGCCTGCGCTACCAGCTCGAGCCGCTGCGCGGCAACGAGCGGGGGGACGCGACCGAGGCGGTGACCATCCTCAAGGAGCTGCAGGACCTGCTCGGGGAGCTGCACGACGCGCACGTGCTCGGGGACCTCCTCTCCGGCGCCCTGGCCGAGGTCGCGACCGAGCGGGCCCGGCGCGCCCACGCCGCCGTCCTGGCCGGCGGCTCCGGGGGGCCCGTCCTCCGCCTCGCCTCGCGAGATCCGGTGACCCGCGGGCTGCTCGCCCTCGACGTCCGGGTGGCCGAGCGGGCCACCGCCGCGCACTCGGGGCTGGTGCGCGACTGGCTGCCGTCGCGCCGCGAGGCCCTGGTGCGGGCGGTGAGCGGGATCGCGGACGCGCTCGCGCCGCGCTCCACCGGCCGCGCCGGCGGCATGCGCCGGTTCCTCCTCCTGCGGCTCCCGGAGGGGCTCCCGGAGGCGCCCGATCTGGTCATCGAGAAGGGCTGGCTCCCCGGCCCCACCCCGCGGGACTGGCTCCTCCGGATCGAGGGGCGCGACGGCGCCCGCCACGTCCGAGGCGGCGGGCGCGCGCTCGAGGAGGAGGAGATCCCCGAGGACCGGTTCTCCGCCCTCTGGCCGGGGACCGCGGGCGCCCGCCTGGTCCGGCACCGCCGCCTGGTGGTCAGGGGTGGGCAGAGCTGGACCGTCGACGTGGTCGGCGAGCGCGGCCCGGTCCTGGCCGAGATCGCGGCGCCGCCGGGCGCCGCCCTCGACCTCCCCCGCTGGCTCCGCCCGGTCGTGGTGCGGGAGGTCACCGGCGAGAAGGACTACGAGGAGGAGCGACTGGCGGCGAGGCGGCGCCGGCTCCGCGCGCTGCCGGCCGTCGCCGAGGCGCCGCCGGCCGAGGCCGAGCCCGCCCCAGAGCCGTCCGCCCCCGTCCCCCCGGCGCTGGTGCCGGGGGAGTGACGGGCCCGCGTCGGTCAAGCGAAAATTCCGTTCCGGCGCCGACGACGACTGGCGGATGTCGGTGCGCCATGATCAAATCGGCGCCATGGCGCTCGTCCGGGCGGCGGGTGGGGTCGTGTGGCGCGAAGGCTCTGCGGGCCGTCGGCTGGCCGTCATCCATCGCCCCGACCACGACGACTGGAGCCTCCCCAAGGGCAAGCTCGATGCGGGCGAGTCCTGGCACCAGGCGGCGGTCCGCGAGATCGCCGAGGAGACGGGCTGCGAGGCCCGGATCTCGGCGTTCGCCGGGGCGAAGCTCTTCGTCGACCGCGACGTCCCCAAGCTCGTCCTCTACTGGCACATGCGGGTGGTGCGGGCGGGCGCGCTCGACGACGACGACGAGGTCGACGAGGTCGCCTGGCTCTCGCCGCGCGAGGCGCTCTCCCGCCTCGACCACGCCTCGGACCGCCGGCTCCTCCTGCGCGCCCTCGCCGGCTGGCGCCGTCCCGGTGAGCGCGGCTCCGCGCTCGCCCGGGAGGCGCTGCGCGAGCTGGTGGTCGTCGATCGGCGCTGCGGGGAGGACGAGCTCGCCCCGTTCCTCCGCGTCATCGAGCGGACCATCGACGGGCAGGGGCGGCGCGGCGCGCGCCTCGCCTCCTCGGCCCGGCGCTAGCGCCTCACCCGCGGCGCGTCCCGGCGACGAGGAGCGAGACGGCCGCGCCGGCCAGCCCGCCACAGGCCGCGGCGCCCGCCAGGAGCCAGCCCATCCCCGCCGGGCCCAGCCGCAGCGCCGCCAGGGCAAGGAGGCCGATGAGCCCCGCGCCCGCCGCCCAGGAGAGCGGCGCGAGGCGGGTCCGCTCCCGTGGCTCGCGCTCTCCCGGTGAGTGGTGGAGGTGGAGCGCCTCCTCGAGGATCTCCCGGTCGCTCTCGTGGTCGAGCTTCTCCAGGGCCGCCGCCGGGGTGAGCCAGACGAGCTCGTCGACCTCGTCCGGCGCGTCGAGCGGCCCCTCGCGGACCAGGGCCATGTTCCAGTAGAGGACCACCTTGGGCGACCGCCGCGGGACGTAGTACGCCACCCCGGCGAAGGAGACGATCCGGGCCTCGCAGCCCGTCTCCTCGCGCACCTCGCGGAGGGCCGCCGCCTCCCACCCCTCGCCGTCCTGGAGCTTGCCTTTGGGGAGGCTCCAGTCCTCGCGGTGCGGGCGGTGGATGAGGGCGAGCCGGCGGGTCCCGCCGTCGTCCCGCCAGAGGAGCCCACCCGCGGCGCGGATCACGTCCATGGGACCCCCAGCATAACGCCGCGACGCGGCGCGTGGCACCGGTCGGGGATCGCGCCCGCGCCCGGCCCTGGATCGGAGGCCGGCCCGCGCGGGGAGGCGGATCCCTCGCCGGGGCCGCGCGCGCTACGCGCAGGTCGCCGCGCCAGGCGCCGTTTCGAAAACGGCACCCTCGCGCTCCGGATCGGCGGGCGTGCGGTCGCTAGCGAGTGGAGGCCAGCCGCTCGGTCGCTGGCGCACCCCCACCCCAAGCCATCACCCGAGGTCACCGATGAAGCTCAGCGCAGTCAACCGTCCTTACCGTTCGCTCGCCGCGGCGGCGCTGCTCGCCGCGCTCGCCGCCTGCAGCTCGTCCGCGCCCCCCACCTCGGCCGCCGCGCCGGCCGCGCTGGCGGCGGCGAGCGCTCCCGCCGGCGCCGCGGGCGCGCCCCGGGGAGGCCCGCGGCACATCTTCTTCATCATGATGGAGAACCACGCCACCGACGAGATCATCGGCAACACCGCCGACGCCCCCTTCATCAACCAGCTCGCCGGCCGCTACGGCGTGGCCACGAGCTACTACGGTGTGACCCACCCCAGCCTCCCGAACTACCTGGCCGCGCTCTCCGGCGACTTCCAGGGCATCTGGGACGACTGCAAGGCGGGGGCGGACGTGACCTGCGCCCCCGAGGAGTTCGTGCCCGGCTCGGGCGACGCCACCTCGGCGCTCCTCCTCACCCCGGCGGAGGTGGCGAGCGCCTCGGCCACGCCCCACTGGTTCTCCGGGCGAAACCTGGTGGACCAGCTCGAGGAGTCGGGCCGGAGCTGGAAGGCGTACATGCAGTCCATCCCCGGGGTCGGATCCGACGTCGAGTACGCGCCGGTGATCGCCGGCTCGCCGGTGAAGCTCTACGCCCAGAAGCACGATCCGTTCATGTACTTCGCCGACATCCGGAACAGCCCCGCCCGCATGCAGCGGATCGTGCCGCTGGACGCGCTCGACGCGGACCTGGCGGGCGGCACGCCCGACTTCGTCTGGATCAGCCCCGACCAGTGCCACGACATGCACGGGATGTCGCCGGCGATGGCGACCGCGGTCGGCCTGCCGGACTGCGGCTACCCCGCCTCCGGGCTCGACCACAAGGTCATCGCCCTCGGCGACGCGTTCCTCGAGCAGGCGGTGGGGAAGATCATGGCCTCGCCCGCCTGGCGGGAGGACTCGGTCCTCGTCATCGCCTGGGACGAGGACGACTACGCCGGCTTCGCCGGCTGCTGCGGGAGCCCGACCGGCACGGGCGGCGGGATCCTGGGCGGCGCCCGCGCCCCGGCCATCGTCATCACCTCCCGTGAGGCCCGCCACCAGGTCTCGACCCACCCCTACAACCACTACGCGCTCCTCGGCACCATCCAGCGGCTCTGGGACCTCGGCTGCCTCGCCCACAGCTGCGACTTCGGCGACGCCGATCTGATGACCAGGCTCTTCGATCCCGACGAGGGCGGGGAGGCGCCCCGCCTGGGG
>DATKAL010000275.1:0-9749 GCA_035498135.1 Anaeromyxobacter sp. | reverse complement strand
GACCAGCCCACCGGGAACTCGCCGATCCGGTAGCCCCCCGGCCCGACGTCCCAGGGCTCGGCGATGAGCTTCACCTGCTGGAGCACCGGGTCCTGGCCGACGGCCACCAGGAAGCGGGAGGCCGGCTCGAACTGGTCCGGGTCGCGTCCCAGGGTGACCGCCAGGTCGAAGCGGAACCCGTCCACGTGCATCTCGGTCACCCAGTGGCGGAGCGCGTCCATCACCAGCCGGATGGTGGCCGGGTGGCTGGTGTCGAGCGAGTTGCCCGTCCCGGTGTAATCGACGTAGTGGCGGGGGGACTCGGGGGAGAGCCGGTAGTAGGTGCGGTTGTCGAGCCCCTTGAGCGAGAGGGTCGGGCCGAGGTGGTTCCCCTCGCAGGTGTGGTTGAAGACCACGTCGAGGATCACCTCGATGCCGGCCCGGTGGAGCGCCTTCACCAGGTCGCGGAACTCGTCGACCGGGCCGCCCGGGGCGCGGCGGGCGGCGTAGCGCTGCGCCGGGGCGAGGTAGGCGAGGGTCGAGTAGCCCCAGTAGTTCCGGAGCCCGCGGTGGCGGAGGAAGGCGTCGTCGACGAACTCGTGGACCGGGAGCAGCTCGACCGCCGTCACCCCGAGCCGCACCAGGTGGTCGATGGCGGGCGGGCTGGCGAGCCCGGCGAACGTGCCGCGCAGCTCCGGCGGGACGGCCGGGTGCCGGGCGGTGAACCCCTTCACGTGAGCCTCGTAGATCACCGAGCGGTGCCAGGGGGTGCGCGGCGGGCGATCGCCCTGCCAGTCGTGGGTGTCGCCCACCACCACGCAGCGGGGGACGGCCGCGGCGGAGTCGGTGTCGTCGGGGACCAGGTCCTCCCCGGGATCCCCGGGCCGGTAGCCGTAGACCGGGCCGGTGGCGTCGGCCTCGCCGTGGAGCGCGCGGGCGTAGGGGTCGACCAGGAGCTTGGCCGGGTTGTAGCGGTGGCCGGCCTCGGGCTCGTAGGGACCGTGGACCCGGTAGCCGTAGAGCGCGCCCGGCCCGACCCCGGGGAGGTAGGCGTGCCAGACCGGCCCGGTCCGCTCGCCGAGGCGCACGCGCCGGAGCTCGCGGGCCGGGTCGGCCGGATCGAACAGGCAGAGGTCGACCGCCTCGGCGTGCTGGGCGTGGACCGCGAAGTTGGTCCCCGCGCCGTCGGGGGTGGCGCCCAGGGGCGTCGGGCAGCCGGGCCATGCGCGCTCGTCCATGCCTAGGTTCCGCCGGCGGCTGCGCCCCCGCCCCGCGGAGCGAAGCTCGTCGGGGCCCCACCCCTGCTCGCCGGGTCCCATGCGCCGCCGCGAGCGGCTTCGCCGCCGTCGCGGCGGCGCCCCTGCGGGCGCGCTCTGCTCGCCTGCTCGTCGACCACGGATGACCCGCTAGCCGCCCCGCTTCACCGCGAAGGCCGCGAACGCCTGCGCGTTCGGCATGAGCTCGATGGTGTTCACGTTCATGTGCGGCGGACGGGTCACGCACCAGAGGACGGTCTCGGCGACGTCCGCCGGGGTGAGGGGCTGCATCCCCTCGTAGACCTTGGAGGCGCGGGAGGCGTCCCCGCCGAACCGGACCACCGAGAACTCGGTCTCCGCCATGCCCGGCTCGATGTTGGTGACGCGCACGTGGGTGCCGACCAGGTCGGCCTTGAGGTTGAGGGTGAACTGGTGGACGAACGCCTTGGTCGCCCCGTAGACGTTCCCGCCCGGGTACGGGTAGGTGCCGGCGATCGAGCCGAGGTTCACCACGTGCCCCCGGTCCCGCGCCACCATCCCCGGAAGCAGGACCCGGGTGGCGACCACGAGCCCGAGGCAGTTGGTCTCGATCATCTGCTGCCACTCGTCGAGCGAGGCGCGCGGGGCGGCCTCGAGCCCGAGGGCGAGCCCGGCCGAGTTGACGAGCACGTCCACCTCGGCGAAGCCGGGGGGGAGGGCGCCGAGCGCCGCCTCCACCGCCCTCCGGTCCCGCACGTCGAGGGGGAGGGGGTGGACGCGGGCGCCGTGCCGCGCCGCCAGGGCGCGCAGGCGCTCGGCGCGGCGGCCGGCGGCCACCACGCGGGCGCCGGCGCCGACGAGGGCGTCGACGCAGGCGGCGCCGAAGCCGGAGGTGGCGCCGGTGACGAGGGCGATCCGATCCTTGAGGTCCTGGGTCATGGGGCGGGATTGTAGCCGCCCTCCGGCCCCGCGGTGGGGCTCGGATCGGGGGCGCCCGGCCCCGCGTCGCGGACGGGCAGGGAGACGGTGAAGGCGGCCCCCCCGCCCTCCCGCTCCCCGGCCTGGATCTCGCCCCCGTGCTGGAGCACGATCTTCTTCACGATCGCCAGGCCGAGGCCGGTGCCCGTCCCCTTGGTGGTGAAGTATGGGTCGAAGATCCGGTCCCGGAGCCCCCGCTCCACGCCTGGCCCCTCGTCCGCCACCGTGAGCAGGGCCCGGGTCGGGCCGCGGGCGACCCCGAGGTGGATCCGGGCCCGGGCGGGCCGGGCCGCCTCGACCGCGTTGGCGCAGAGGTTGGCGAGCACCCGGCGCATCAGGGCCCGGTCGAGGGCCACCGGGGAGGGGCCGCCCTCCCGCGCCACGTCCAGGTCGGCCTCCTCGGCGAGCTGGGGGCTGGTGCGGACGAACTCCTCGACGAAGTCGACCAGGTCCGCCGGCTCGGGCCGGACCTCGGGGAGCTTGGCGAAGCCGGAGAACTCGTCCACCAGGCGCTGGAGCGTGCCGATCTCCTCCCGCACGATCTCCCCCACGTCCGCGAGGAGCCGGCCGAACTCGGGGTCGCGCTCCGGCGCCGTCTTCCAGCGCGCCTCGAGCTGCTGGAAGGCGAGCTTCATCGGGGTGAGCGGGTTCTTGATCTCGTGGGCCAGCCGGCGCGCCACCTCCTGCCAGCCGGAGATCTTCTCCAGGTAGACGATCCGGTCGCGGCTCTCGCGCACCTCCCGCACCATGGCGTTGAAGGCCCGGGCCAGGCCGGCCACCTCGTCCCTCGCCCGGCCGGGATCGACCTGCACCGAGAGGTCGCCGGCGGCGAGCCGCTGCACCGCCAGGACCAGGTCCGACACCCGGCGGGTGGTGCGCCGCGCCAGGGCGATCCCCAGGGTGGCGGTGAGGAGCACCCAGACCACCAGCAGGCCGGCGTAGGCCCGCAGGTAGCTGCGCCGGATCTCGGCCCGGAGCGCGTCCAGCCCCTGGACCAGCTCGGCCAGCTCCCGGGTCTCGTTCAGCTCCGCGAAGTAGCGGGCCTCGATGGCGAAGACCGCCTCGAGCCGCCCGCCGCCGGGGAGGCTCACCACCGCCGGGGCCTCCCGCCACTCGCCGTCCGGCCCGGGCCCCTGCGCCTCGCGCTCCGCCACCACCGCCCCGGTCCGGTCCGCCCAGGTGAGGCGCCGCAGCCGCGGCGTCCGCGCCAGGGCGTCGTCCAGGTAGGCGGGCCCCGCCTCCGCCGTCCGCGGCAGGCCCCGGGCGATGGCGCGGGCCTGCTCGGCGTAGAGCTGCTTGCGGGCCTGGAAGAGGTCGCCGTAGAGGGCCGGCATCGCCTCCAGCCGGTCGACCACGCGGGGGTCGAGGGCCACCGAGACGTCGGCGAGCTGCCCGGCCAGCCAGAGCGCCCCGGCGGAGGGGAGGACCGCCGCCACCACCAGCGCCAGGGCGATGTTGCGCTCGAAGGCCGAGACCCGGAGCGCCGCCAGGAACCGCGGCAGGCGGCCCCGGGGCCGCGGCGCGCCGGCGGGCCGGCCGCTCACCGGGCGGTCACCTCGGCGCGCTCGAACGGCCGCGACCGGAGGAGGTGGACGTCGCTGCCCGGATCGGGCTCGCGCAGGAGGAAGCTCGCCACCGCCCCGAGGACGCTGCGCGCTCCCCCGCCCCCGGGCCGCCCGCCCACCGGATTGGCGATGTACTCGCGGGTCCGCTGCAGCTGCTCGCGGGAGACCGGGTTCACCTCCACGCGCGCCTCGACCACCAGCGGGCCGACGGGCAGCTGCGCCAGCGGGCCGAGATCGATCCCCTCCTGATCGGCGAGGAACGCCCGGAGGGCCCGGAAGTCGGGGAAGCTGCGCCGGATCTCCTGGGGGGCGCGCGCGTCCCCCACCGTCACCGCGTAGCTCTCCTCCCAGACGTCGAAGAGGATCTCGATCACCCGGCCCTGGAGCGCGACCACGTCCCCGCCGCCGGCCGGCGCCACCGTGACGTAGAGCGCGATCACGTTGGTGAGCCCGTTGCCCAGCTGCTTCTCCAGGCCGGGGGCGACCACCGCCGAGAGATCGAGCGCCGCCTCCAGCCGGCCCGCGCGCGCCTCCAGCCGCACCGGGAGCGGCCCCGGTCCGGCGGCACCCGCCGGGAGCGCGCCCAGGGCGAGGGCGAGGAGGAGGGCGCGCGCGGCGCCGAGGCGGCGGACCGGGGGCCTCACAGGAAGATGTCGAGCAGGTAGCCGAGCGAGAGGTTGAAGGTGCCGACGGGCGTGTCGAGGCGGAGGGCGAGGTCGGCCGAGACCGGCACCTTGGAGTAAGGGGTCCGGCTCCCGCCGAGGGTGGCCGACGACCAGACCCCGCGCACCCCGACCGCCAGGTAGCCGCGCTCCAGGATCCCGTGCTTGCCGAAGAGCGGCTTCCCCCACTCCAGCCCGCCGGCGGCCAGGAAGGCGTCGTAGCGCGAGTCGGTGGAGAAGTTGAGCTCCATGGCCCGCCCGAGGGCCGGGCCGATCGCGAAGTACGAGTAGTCGGCCGGGTAGTACCGCTCGAAGAAGGGGGCGCCCCCCTGCACCGCCCCGAGCACGCCCTGGAACCGGATGGGCGCGCCGAAGAGGCCGTAGGCGGTCTCGAGCTGGAGCAGGTAGCGGCTGTACTCGTAGTCGCCGCCGAAGAGGGCCGAGCCGAAGGTGACCTGGGCGAGCGCCCGGAGCCCCTCCTTCGGGTAGAAGAAGTCGTCGCGGGTGTCGATCTCGTAGGTGCCGGCCAGCGCGGCGAGGTTGGAGTCGCCGAGGAGGATGGGCACCGAGGCGCCCGGCGGGGCGAGGCTGGCCTCGAGCGCCGTGGCCTGCACCCGCTCGTAGCGGTAGGTGGCGAGCACGCGCTCGAAGGGGCCGGGGCGGAAGCCGAGGGTGAGGTCCCCGCCGGCGCGCTGGTAGCGGGTGCGCGGGGCCTGGCCGTAGCGGCCGCGGTAGGCGGCGCAGTCGGCGTCGCCGCAGGCGAGCTCCTCGCCGCGGAGGAAGAGCCCGGAGACGCCGAAGACCAGGCGCGGGAGCCCGGCCACCGCCACGTCGGGGGCGAAGAAGCCCAGCCGGGCCGAGAACCGGGCCGGGTCGTCGGGGCGCCCGCTGGGCGAGCCGCCGTAGACCAGGCCGCCCGAGAGCCCGAGCCCCCGGCCGAGGAAGTTCTGCTGGGAGAGGCCGAGCCCGCCGTAGATGGGCTGGGGGGCCGTGCCCCCGATCACCACGTCGGTGATGATCAGGGTGTTCCGCTCGGTGACCTCGAACACCAGGATCACCTGGCCGCGCTCCGAGCCGCGCTCGACCCGCGTCTCCACCGCCGAGAACCAGCCCAGCTGGAGGAGGCGGAGGCGCGAGAGCAGCACGCGCTCGCTGTCGAGCACGTCGCCCTCCGCCACCAGGATGTACTTGCGGACCTCGCCCTCCTGCGCCTTCACCAGTCCGCGGAGCACGATCCGCTCCACCCGGTAGCGGCGCGTGCCCTCGGCCAGGGTGGGCGCGGGGGCGGCCGCGGCCGGGGCCGGGGCGGGAGCGGCCGGGGACGGCTCGGCCGGGACCGGCGTGGCGGGGCCGATCGCGTCCCCGGCGGAGAGCGCGAGCGCGATCAGGGCCGGGAGGACGGGGGGCATGCGGCCGCCGAGTGTACCAGCCCGGGGACGGACGCCGGGGCGCGCCTATTCGGCGCCCCGGCGACGGCGGAAGGCGAGGTAGCCGTCCATCGCCTTGCCGTCGAGGGGATCGGCGGCCAGCGCCGCCTCCCAGGCGGCCGCGGCCGCCTCCCAGTTCCCGAGCTTCCCCGCCACCTGGGCGCGGGCCAGCTGCCGCTGGGCCTCGGCCGCGCGCCCGGGCTCGGCCCGGAGCAGCTCCTCCCGGCGGGCGGCCACCAGCGCCTCGGGCACTCCCGCCGCCAGGGAGCGGCGCACCCCGCGCCAGTTCCCGCTCCGGGCGTCGAGGGAGAGGCGCGGGGCGGGCGCGCCGAGGGCGGCCTGGGCCGCCTCCACCCGCCCGAGCAGGGCGGTGGCGCGGGCGGGGTGGGCCGGGTGCTGGGGGTGCGCCCGCAGGAGCTCGATCTCCTCGCGGAGGGCGCGGGCGGCGCGCCGGACCTCGGCGAACTCCGCGTCGGGGGCGAGGCCGAGCAGGAGGTAGGGATCCTTGCCCGCCCGCCCCTCCAGCTCCGCCAGGCGCGCCCCGGCCGCCTCGGCCCCGGGCGGCGCGGCGGTCGGCGCGGCCTGGCGCGGGCTCACCGCGTCGGCGAGGGCCACCACCGCGGCGCGGGCCTCCGGGGGGAGGTCGACGAGCTGGAGGGCGAAGCCGGGCGCCATCCGGAAGGCGGCCGCCTCGGCGGGGAGGACGTGGCGCACCACCTCGGCCTCCAGGGCGAGCGGGCCGCGCAGGGTGGGGTGGGAGAGCGAGAGCTTCACCCGGGAGAAGAGGGGCGGCAGCCGGGCCTCGGCCCGGAGGTAGAGGCCGGCCCGGGTGAGCTCGACCGCGGGCAGCGAGCGCCGGCCCTCGGGGCCGGCGGCGAGCTCGACCAGCAGCTCGGAGAGCGGCTCGCGCGCCGGCGGCGTGGGGGCGGGCGGGGGGGGCGGGGCGGCGGCGGGCGCCGGCGCGGGCGCGGCCGGCGAGGCGGCGCGCTCCTCGGCGCTCTCCCGCAGGGCGCGGGCGAAGGCGGCCATGTCCTGGAAGCGGCGGCCGGGCTCCTTCTCCATGGCCCGGAGGATCGCGGCCTCGAGGGCCGGCGGGACCGGGGCGAGCGAGGAGGGGCGCGGGGGCGGGGTGCGGAGCTGGGCGAGGAGGAGCTGGGTCACGCTGCCGGCGAACGGGAGCCGGCCGGTGAAGAGCTCGAAGGCCATCGCCCCGAGCGCGTAGACGTCGGTCCGCGGGTCGATGGGCCCGTCGTCGCACTGCTCGGGGGCCATGTACTCGGGCGTCCCCACGATCACGCCGGACTGGGTCCGCCCGCCGGTCGCCCCGCGGAGCTTGGCGATCCCGAAGTCCACCAGCTTCACGAAGTGGGTCCGCCCCCGGCGCGCCACGAGGAAGACGTTGTCGGGCTTGAGGTCCCGGTGGACCACCCCGCGCTCGTGGGCGCACTGGAGCGCGTCGCAGAGCTGGAGAAGCACGTCGAGGGCGATCTCGGACGGCACCCGCCCGCGCCGGAGGAGGGCGCCGAGCGTCTCCCCCTCCAGGTACTCCATCACGTAGTAGTAGCGATCGGGCGGGAGCAGGGAGAGGTCGTAGACCCCGACGATGTTGTCGTGGCCGATCAGGTTCACCGCCCGCGCCTCGTCGTAGAAGCGGGCCACGAGCTGGGGGTCGGCCGCCATCGACTGGTGGAGGAACTTGATCGCGACCTTGCTGCCGATGGCCGGGTGCTCGGCCAGATAGACCGTCCCCATCCCGCCCCGGCCGATGGGGCGCACGATCTGGAAGCTCCCCACCCGCGCCCCGATCAGCGGGTCGGCGGGCGGGGCGGCCGGCTGCCCCGCTCCCTCCTGCGGAGCGCCGAACTGCAGGGTGCGGCCGCCGGCGGGCCCTGGGCAGGTGTCGTCGGCCGGGTGCGCCTGCCCGCATCGCTCGCACGCAGGGGGCGTCGCCCCCGATCCGTTGCCCGGTTGCTGCAAGTTCGTCCCCTGGCCGCGACGCGTCCGAGCCTAGCAGATGGCGCGGCGAAGTGCCCCGCCGGGGCAGGGGCGGTCGCCCGAGCGCGCCGCCCCGTGAAACCCCTTGACGCTCCGACGTGAACCGAGATTCTACGAGCAGAGCCATGCCCGACTTCAGGAAGATGACCGTCCAGAGCCTCCGCGAGCTCGCCCGGAAGGTGCTCGGCCCGGCGGGGTCCAGGCTGAAGACCAAGTCCGAGCTGGTGGACGCCCTCGAGGAGGCCGGGGCGGCGACCCCCGCCAAGGGCTCCGCCTCGAGATCGAAGGAGGCGGGGGGGACCGCGGCCGCGGCCGGCAAGGCCGTCCGGGCCGCGCGGGCCGCCGGGACCCGGGCCGCCCGCGGCGAGGGGACGGCGGGCAAGGAACGGGGATCCGGTCCGGCGCGGGCAGTCCGGGCGGTGGCCGCGGGCGCCGCCGCCGGGGCGAAGGCCGCCGCGAAGGGGAAGGCGAAGGCGGGGGCGATGGCCCGGGCGGCCGCGGCCGTCGCCGGGGCGGCGGTGGGCGCGGCGGCGGGCGCGCGCGCCGTCCGGGCGGGGAAGGGGAAGGGCGGGGCGAGCGCCCCGGATCCGGACGGCTACTTCGTGGCCCGGGTGCGGGGCGAGGAGGCGGCCCGCGAGGCGCCCCACCCGCTGGTGGAGACCGATCAGGCCGGCGAGGCCTACGAGGAGGCGGGCGCGCCGGTCCACGACGAGCACCTCGGGGAGCTGCCCTGGGGCTACGGCGACGACGCCTTCGTCGCCCTGCCGCGCGATCCGCGCACCGTCTTCCTCTACTGGGACTGGGCGAAGGAGACCCTCGAGCGCGCGTTCGGCGGGCTCGACCACCCGCGCGTCCAGCTCTGGCTCTTCGCCCGCTCGGGAGACGGCTGGGAGCGGATCCGCGCGCTCGAGTTCGCCCTCGAGTCGCGCGGCTTCTACGTGCACGACCTCGATCCGGGGCGGGTCTACCGGGCCGAGATCCACGTGGTCGATCGCCAGGGGCAGGAGCGGCTCCTCGCCCACGGCTCGAACGAGGTGGCGCTCCCGCCCCTCGGGCCCTCCCCCATGGTCGACGACCGCTTCATCCGCATCCCCTGGGAGGTCCCGCTCGGGCGGCTCCTCGGCGGGGGCCACGCCGGCGGCGCGTTCTCGGAGGAGGCGCGGGCCATGCTGGCGCGGCTCTCCGACTGGTCGCGGTTCGCGGGGAAGGCGGTCTGGGGCGGCAGCGCCGGCGGCATGGGCGGCCGGCCCTCGGGCGGCCCCACCTCGCCCGTCCCCACCTCGCCGGGCGGCCCGCTCGGGCCGCGGGAGAAGTGAGATGAGCCAGGACGTCCTCGGCTACGTCTCGCTGCAGCTGCACGCCCACCTCCCGTTCGTCCGCCACCCCGAGTACGAGGACTTCCTGGAGGAGGACTGGCTCTACGAGGCCATCGGCGAGACCTACCTCCCGCTGCTCAAGATCTTCGACCGGCTCGCCGACGAGGGGATCCCGTTCCGGATCTCGATCACCATGACGCCGCCGCTGGTGGCGATGCTGCGCGACGAGCTGCTCATGGCGCGCTATGCGCGGCGGCTCGACAAGCTCTGCGAGCTGGCCGACAAGGAGGTCCACCGCACCCGGAACGACGGGACCTTCCACGGGCTGGCGCTCCACTACCAGCACGAGTTCCGCGAGCTCCGCGAGCTCTTCAACGACCGGTACCGCCGGGACCTGGTCGGCGCCTTCCGCCGCCTGGAGGACGCCGGGCGGGTCGAGGTGGTGACCTGCGGGGCCACCCACGGGTTCCTCCCGCTCATGCAGCAGTACCCGGAGGCGGTCCGGGCCCAGATCCAGGTGGCGGTCACCCACCACCGCCGGCACTTCGGCCGGGACCCGGTGGGCATCGGGCTCCCGGAGTGCGGCTACTAC
>DATKAL010000274.1:0-8375 GCA_035498135.1 Anaeromyxobacter sp. | reverse complement strand
CGAGCTCCGCGAGGACGAGGGGGAGATCGAGGCGGCCCGGGCCGGGACGCTCCCGGGCGACCTGGTCCGGCTGGAGGACGTCCGGGGGCTCGTCCACTGCCACACCACCTGGTCGGACGGGCGGGCCACCCTGGAGGAGATGGCGCGGGCGGCCGAGGCCCGCGGCGCCGCCTACCTCACCGTCACCGACCACTCCCGCTCGGCGGGCTACGCGGGCGGCCTCGATCGCGACCGGCTCCTGCGCCAGTGGGAGGAGATCGACCGGGTCCAGGCGCGGGTGGGGATCCGCCTGCTCCGGGGGACGGAGGCCGACATCCTCGAGGACGGGGCCCTCGACTGGCCCGACGAGGTCCTGGAGCAGCTCGACCTGGTGGTGGCGAGCGTCCACGCCCGGATGCGGATGGACGAGGACCAGATGACCCGGCGCCTGGTGCGCGCCATGTCCTGGCCGGTGTTCAAGGTGTGGGGCCACGGCCTGGGCCGGCTCCTCGGCGAGCGCGAGCCCTACGCCTGCCGCGTCGAGGAGGTGCTCGACGCGCTGGCCCGCTCGCGCGGGGCGGTGGAGGTGAACGGCGATCCGCAGCGGCTCGACCTCGAGCCGCGCTGGATCCGGGCGGCGCGGGCGCGCGGGATCCCCCTCGTCCTCTCGGTCGACGCCCACTCCCCCGCCGCCCTCGACCACCTCCGCTGGGCGGTGGTGACCGCGCGGCGCGGCTGGGCGCGACGGGGCGAGGTGCTGAACACGCTGCCCGCGGAGGCCTTCGCCGAGGCGGTCCGACCGGCGGGCGGCCAGACGGCCCGCTGGCCGGTGACCGGCGCGTAGTCTGCGGCGAGGCGACACGGCGGGAGGGCCGCCGACTTGTGGCCGGGGCGGGCGGCGTCTACGCTCTCCCCCGCTTGGCCAGGCGCCTCAAGTCGCGGCGGATCCTCGTCCTCGGGCTGCTCTCCACCTCGTCGGGGATGCCGCTCGGCTGGGTCTACACCGCGCTCCAGTTCTTCCTGGTCGACCTCGGGCTGAAGCGCTCCGCCATCGGCCTCCTCTCCGGGGTCTCGCTCCCCTGGACGCTCAAGTTCCTCTGGTCGCCGCTGGTGGACCGCTACGCCCTCCCCTGGCCCGGGCGGCGGCGCAGCTGGGTGATCCTCGCCCAGCTCGCCCTGGCCGGCGCCTTCGGGGCGCTCTCGGCCCTCGCCTGGCGCGCCCTCGACGCCCGCGACGCCGGGCGGCCGCTGGCGGGCCTTCCGCTCCTCGTCGGCCTGGTGGCGCTCGCCATCGCCTTCCTCGCCGCCACGCAGGACATCGCCCTCGACGCCTACGCGGTCGAGGTGCTCCACCCGGACGAGCAGGGGCCGGTGAGCGGGCTCCGGACGATGTTCTACCGCCTGGGCATGCTGCTCGCGGGCGCGGCGGCGGTCTCCGCCTCGCAGTGGCTGCCCTGGCCGGTGGTCTTCCTCGCCACCGGAGCGGTCTTCGTGGGGATGGTGGGGCTCACCCTGGCGGCGCCCGAGCCCGACCGGCCCGCCGCCCCGCCCCGCTCGCTGGCGAAGGCGGTGGTCGAGCCGCTGCGCGCCTACTTCGCCCGCCCCGACGCCGTCGCCATCGCCCTCTTCCTCGTCTTCTACAAGTTCGGCGACAACATGGGCGGGACGATGGTGAACCCGTTCCTCAAGGACCTCTGCTTCTCGAACGCGGAGGCGGGCGTCGCCATCAAGACCATCGGCACCGTGGCCACCATCGGCGGGTCGCTCCTCGGCGGGGCGCTGGTGGCCCGCCTCGGCCTGGGACGGGCGCTCTGGGGGTTCGGCGTCCTCCAGGCGCTCGCCAACCTGATCTACTCGGCGGCGGCCCTCTCCCGGAACGCGCCCCTCGACGTCGCCCGCTGCGCCGCGCTCCCCGCCCTCGGCGCCACCACCCGGCTCTGGACCTACGGCGCGATCGCGGGCGAGAACCTCGCGCAGGGGCTCGCCACCGCCGCCCAGGCGGTCCTCCTCCTGCGCGTCTGCGACCGGCGCTACAGCGCCACGCAGTTCGCCCTCCTCTCCAGCCTCTTCGCGGTGGGGCGCTGGGCCTCCGGGCTCCCGAGCGGCTTCCTGGTGGAGCGGATGGGCTACCCCGCCTTCTTCGCCTCCTGCGCCACGGCGATGGCGCTCCCCGGGTTCGCCTTCCTCTCCCGGATCGCGCCGCTCTCCGGGCGGGAGGTGCCGAGCGCCTCGCCTGGCCCCGCGGAGGACGCCCCGCCCGCGTGAGCGCGAAGCGTCCACCTCCACCTACAGCCCCGGCGTTGTCCCGTGTTCTTGGTTCACCATCGGGCTGGGAGTGGCTAGGATGTCGGCGCCCGGCAGCTCGCCGGACCAACCCGCACGGAGGCAGAGGATGATCACCCGCCGCACGCTCACCACCCTGGCCCTCGCCGCCCTGCTCGGCGCTCCGCTGACCGCCTCGGCCGCCCAGCACGCCGCGGCGTCCTCGGGCGCCACGCCCGGGCTCACGCTCGGCGGCATGCTCGGCTTCGCCTTCGACGACGGCAACACCGGCTTCGCGCTCCGCGGCGACCTGGGCATGGACTTCCAGCGGCTCGCCCCGAACGTGGTCCTCGGCGGCGTGGGCTCGCTCGGCTGGACGCACTTCTCGCAGAGCTACTCCGACGTCTTCGGGAACACCGGCTCGACCGCCGTGAACATCCTGAAGATCGTCCCGGCGGCGCGCTTCAACTTCCTGCTCTCCCCGCAGTTCACCCTGTACGGGGACGCCGGCCTGGGCCTCTACTACGCGTGGCAGTCGGCGACGATCAACGGCCTCCAGGTCGCCAGCGACAGCGGCGGCGGCGTCACCATGCGCTTCGCGGTGGGCGGCCAGCTCGCCATCGCCCCGACGGTCAAGCTGGGCGCCGAGTTCGGCGCCAACCCGTTCTTCGGGCAGCTCGAGACCACCTCCTGGGATCTGCTCTTCGGCGCGACCTTCAAGCTGTAGCCCCGGCCGGCGCGCACGGCGCCGGGCCGCTCGGACCGCTCGCCGGGGTGACCCGGCGGGCGGTCTCGTTTCAGGGCCTCGAGCCCGCCGGGGTCACGACGTCCACCGTCGCCCGCCGCTCCAGGAGCCGCACCGGCCAGAGGTGGTAGGTCCGGAGCCAGCGCTCCGACTCCGCCTCGGCTCCCCGCGCCGCGCAGATGCGGATCCCCTCCCGGCGTTCCCACCAGTCGGGCACGGTCGGGTTGGAGCGGTGGCAGAGGCCGCGGAGCCGCGCCGGCTCCCCACGCTCGGCCGCCACGAGCGCGGCGTGGAAGACGGTGGGCCAGACCGACCAGTAGTCGCCGGTGACCAGCTCGCACCCGGCCGCGAGCACGTCCTCCGTCCGCGCCCCGGCGACCCGGTCGAGATCGGCCCTCACCCCCCCGGGCGACGGGGGTCCGGCCGCCACCAGGGCGAGCGCGGGGAGGAGCGCCACCGCCGCCGCCAGGGCGGGCCGGGCGAGCCGGACGGCGCGGGAGAGCGGCTCGGCGAGGAGGGAGGCGGCGGCCACCTCGCACAGCACCGCGGACGGGGCGAGGTAGCGCCAGTGGTAGGCGTTCTCCCGGACCCAGGCCACCGTGCCGGTGAGGAGGGCGTAGCCGAGCGCGGTGAGGACCAGCGCTGCGGCCCGGAGCAGCGCCGGCCGGAGGAGCGGGCGGAAGGCGGGGAGGAGCAGGAGGGCCAGACCGGAGGCGGCGGTGGCGCCGAGCGCGGCCGGGAGCGGGCCCGCCTCGCGCCAGGCCCGCCCGAGGAGCGCCCCCCAGGCGCCCGGCCACTCGCCTATGGGGAGCGGGGCCACGTGGAGGCGGAGCGGGTTGCCGGTGACCACCGGCCAGAGGCGGAGCATCGCCTGGCCGGCGGCGAGCCCGGCGAGGAGGAGCCCGGCCTCGAGCAGGAGCCGCCGCCGGACCTCCTCGCGCCCCGCCCCCTCGTGCCGGTCCACCACCGTCCGGGCGACGGCGAGGGGGAGGAGGAGCAGCGCCGTTGCGGCGTTCACCCAGTGGGCGAGGACCACCAGGGCGAGCCCGGCCCCGAGCCGCGCCCGCCCGGCCCGCTCCCCGCCGGTCGGCTCGGCCACGGCCAGGCCGGCCAGGGCGAGCGCCAGGGAGAGGCCGTAGGGCTGATCGCCCAGGTACTCGAAGGCCCAGGGGGCCGGCCAGCTCAGGAGCACCAGCCCGGCCGCCAGCGCGCCGGCCAGCCGCCAGTCGCGCCCGGCCAGGGCGTGGCGGGCGAGGAGGACGACCGTCGCCAGCCCCGCCAGGACCAGGAGGAAGCGCTGCAGGAGCAGGTTGGCGAGGGGATCGCGGACCGGGAGGGCGAGGAGCGGGACGAGCATCCCGTACCGCTCCTGGTCCCAGTAGAAGAAGGTCCAGCGCTGGAGGGAGACGAGCACCGGGACGAGCGAGTCCCCGTGCTCGAGCCGGTGGAAGCGCCCCAGGTCCACCAGGGCGGCGGCCAGGGCCAGGGCGCCAAAGGTGGCGAGCGAGCCGGCGCGGGCCCTCTGGAGCTTGGTGAGCACCCGCTCGCCTCGAGCGGTCCGGCCGCGCTACGCCTTCCGCGCCGCCTCGCCCCGCTCCTTCGCCTCGGCGGCCAGGGCGCGGACCGAGAAGCCCGGGGTCTGGCTGGCCTCGTCGGTGGCCACCGCCGGGAAGGGCCTGGCGCGGGCCCGCATCTCCTCCAGCTTCTCGGGGGCGATGGAGGACGCCCCGCGGCGGAGCCAGGGATCGTACTGGTAGGAGACGGGCGGCCCGCGCAGGAGCCGCTTCTCGTCCCAGATCTGGGCCGACCGCTCGTACGAGGGCGCGGCGTGCTCGCCCGAGTCCATCCGGATGGCGTCCTTGGGGCAGGCCTCGACGCAGAAGCCGCACACCACGCAGCGGAGCTCGTCGATCACGAACTTGACCGGGTACTTCTCGATGGGATCGCCCGGGACCTCGCCCGCCTCGATGTAGATGCACTGGGCCGGGCAGATGGTGGCGCACATGTAGCAGGCGACGCAGCGGGGCCGGCCGTCCTCGCGGGGCACAAGCCGGTGGAGGCCGCGGTAGCCCGGCGGGTAGGGGGCGCGCTCCTCCGGGTACTGGAGGGTGACGTTGTCCGAGCGCCCGAACCCGCCCCGCCGCCGGGCGAGGATGTCGGGGTTGGCGTCGCGCGAGAAGAAGAGGTTCTTGAGGAAGTGCCGGGTGACCGTGCCGATGCCCCGGATGATCTCCGGGAAGAACATCGACTCGCGCAGGTCGGGGGGACGGTTCTCGAGCGGATAGGCCATGGGGTCAGTGTCCCGCGGCGGCGTGGGCGCCCGCCTCGGCGGCCGGGGCCCGGCCGACGGCGGCGGTGAGGACGGCGATCACCACCAGGGTGACGACGCCGAGCCAGGCGAGGAGCTGCATGCTCGGGTCGAGGAGGAGGGCGGCGGCGGTGACGAAGATGTTGGTGAGGGCGGCCGGCAGCAGGATCTTCCAGCAGAGCTTCTGGATCTGGTCGAAGCGGAAGCGCGGCAGCAGCCAGCGGATGGTGAGCTGGAGCCACATCATCACGATCATCTTGGCGATGAAGGCCCCCGCCCCCACCGCCGCGAACCAGAAGGGCGTCAGGCTCTCCTTGAGCGTGGCCTCGAAGAGGACCGGGTGCCAGCCGCCGAGGAAGACCGCGGTGACGATCCCGGAGAGGACCACGATCTCCACGAACTCGGCGAGGAACATGAGCCCGAACTTCATGCCCGAGTACTCGATGAAGTAGCCGACGATCTCGCTCTCCCCCTCGGGGAGGTCGAATGGGGCGCGCTTGGTCTCGGCGAAGGCGCTGGCGAAGAAGATGAGGAAGCCGATGGGCTGGAGCAGGATCCCGAGGGCGGGGATGGGCCCGAGCACCGGGGTCCCCTGGGCCACCACCATCTCGTCGAGCCGCAGGGTCCGGTAGGCGATCATGTTGCCCACCAGCGCCAGGCCCAGGGAGACCTCGTAGCTGATCATCTGCGACGAGGCGCGGACCCCGCCGAGCAGGGCGAGCTTGTTGTTCGAGGCCCAGCCGGCCAGGGAGGTGCCGTAGACCTGGAGCGAGGCGATGGCGAAGACGTAGAGGAGGCCGGTGTCGGTGCGCGACACCTGGAGGGCGATGGGCTCGACCGCGTTCGCCGCGACGCTGCCCACCAGCCCCGGGACCTGGCCCAGCTCGATGGGCGGGCCCACCGGCACGATGGCGAAGAGGGCGAAGACCGGGGCGAAGGCGAGGAGCGGCGCGAGCTCGTAGAGGATTCGGGTGCGGCCGGTGGGCTCGACCCGCTCCTTGGTGAGCATCTTGAGGGCGTCGGCGAGGAGGAAGGGGATCCCGCCCAGCGCCGTCCCGAAGACCTTGATCCGGTTGGCCCCGATCCGGTTCTGCATGAGCGCCGACCACTTGCGCTCCGCCACCGTGAGGAAGGAGGCCGACACCATCAGGACCACGAGGAGCAGGGTGACGACGTTGGCCACCGAGGCGCCGTAGTAGACCGCCGCCCGCGAGACCGCTCCCGGGGTCCCCGCCAGCCAGTTGGCCGCGGCGTTGAACCCCCAGCCCAGCCAGCCGGACGCCAGGTAGAAGCCGGCCGAGAGGAGGACCACCCCGGCCAGGGTGCCGGCGATGACGAGGATCATTCCGAAGAAGCGGTTCACCGGTCGTCCTCCCTACGGGGTCCGCGACAGGGCGCGGCGATGGTCCACGCTGGCCTCGGACGGCGCCCGATCCCGCTGCCCCGCCAGGCGCCCGTCCACCGTCCCGGCGGCGAGCGGCACCAGCCCGAGGCGCCGGGCGGCCGCGGGGAGCGAGTCCCAGCGGAAGTCGCCGAGCGCGCCCTGCACCTTGGGCCCGAGGGCCACCCATACGTCGCGCCCGGTGGCGAAGGCGTGGGGGAGCTT
The DNA here is from genome assembly GCA_035498135.1 of Anaeromyxobacter sp. Taxonomy (GTDB): domain Bacteria; phylum Myxococcota; class Myxococcia; order Myxococcales; family Anaeromyxobacteraceae; genus Anaeromyxobacter. Next base: position 1,475 of record DATKAL010000274.1, on the reverse strand, counting down.
GAGCGCCCGCCCCAGCTCGGCCGCCAGCGCCCAGTGCGGCCGGGCCTGGCCGCGGGGAAGGTAGGCGAGCTCGAAGCGCTGCGCCCGCCCCTCGAAGCTCACGAAGGTGCCGTCCATCTCCGAGTGGGGAGCGGCCGGGAGCAGGACGGTGGCGAGCCGCGAGAGGGCGGACTCGTTCGCCGCCTGGGCCACCAGCACCTCGAGCCGCTCCAGCCTGGCCGCGCCGGCCTCGTCGGGGATCTCGGTCCCCACCGCCCAGAGGGCCTTCACCTTCCCGCCGGCCACCGCCGCCAGGAGCTCGGAGAAGGGCCGGACCGCGAGCCCGTAGGCGGCCGCCGCCAGTTCGAGCCCCTTGCGGTTCGGGTTCTGGTCGGCGCGCTTGAGGAAGTCGTCCTGCCAGCCGTCGGCGCGGCCGCCGACGAAGACCTCGGAGAGGCCGAGCCCCTCCCTGGCCACCGCACAGGCCACCAGCAGGTCCTCGAGGGAGGCCACCGGCGAGAGCAGCGCCGCGGCCGCCCCCGCCCGGGCGTGCCCGGCGAGGTCCGCCGCCGCCCCCTCCAGCGCCGCCGCCAGGGCGATCACCTGCCCGGCCGGGCCGCGCCCCTGGCGCGGCGCCAGCACCCGCGGGGCGTTGAGCGGCTTGTAGGAGGCCCGCCCGTCGTCGCAGAGCCACTCCTGGTTGACCGCCTCGTTCTCCCGCGGGCGGTACCGGTAGGTGGTGTCGTTCAGGTGGTCGAGGAAGGTGTTGCAGCCCCGGGCGCAGCCGGTGCAGATCGAGCGCGCCGAGGACATGAACCAGACCCGGCCCCGGAAGCGGAAGTCGGTGGCGGTGAGGGCGCCCACCGGGCAGAGGTCCACGACGTTGCCGGCGTACTTTGAGTCGAGCGGCTGGCCGGGGAAGGTGGTGATGAAGCTCTCGTTCCCGCGCTGCGCCACGCCGAGCTGGGGCTCCTCGGCCACCTCGCGCATGAAGCGGACGCAGCGGGTGCAGAGGATGCAGCGCTCCTGGTCCAGGACCACCGTGGGGCCGAGGGTGATCCGCTTCCCCTTCACCACCTTGGGCACGTCGAGCCGGGACGGCTGCCGGTCGTACGCCATGAAGTAGTCCTGCAGCTTGCACTCGCCCGCCTGGTCGCAGATGGCGCAGTCGACCGGGTGGTTGAGGAGCAGGAACTCGAGGGTGGCGCGCTGCTGGTCCTTGACCCGCGGCGTGTCGGTCTTGATGGCCACGCCCTCTCCCACCGGCATCTGGCAGGCGGGCATCAGCTTGCCCATGGGCGCGTTGGACATCTCGACCAGGCACATCCGGCAGTTGGCCGCGATGGAGAGCCGCTTGTGGTAGCAGTAGTAGGGGATCTCGATCCCCACCGTGCGGGCGGCCTCGATCACGCTCGTGCCCGGCTTCACCACCACCTCCCGGCCGTCGACCGTGGCGGTGACGAAGCCCGGGTTCCTGGGCGGCGGGGGCGGGGGCG
>DATKAL010000273.1:0-3234 GCA_035498135.1 Anaeromyxobacter sp. | reverse complement strand
GAGACGCGCCCGGCGACCTCCTCGCCCGCACCGAGGGCCAGGTCGGCGCCTGGCTCACCCACCTCCTCCCCGGCCCGGCGGCGCGCGGCCTCAGCCACACCCTCGGGAAGCGGCTCGGCTCGCGCCACGGGATCCCCCACGGCGTGACCTCCTGCCTCCTCCTGCCCCACGTGCTCCGGTACCTCGCGCCGCGCGCGCCCGCGGCGATGGCGCGGATCGCCGACGCGCTGGGCGCCCCCGACGCCGCCGCCGGGGTGGCCGGCCTGGTGGAGCGGCTCGGCCTGCCCGGGCACCTCTCGGCCCGGGGGAAGCGGATGATGGTCTGGTCGGTCTTCCTCTACGCCGTGCTCGCCGGGGTCACCGCCCTCTCCACCGGCTACTGGATGCTGGTCGCCCTCCGCTTCGTCACCGGCCTGGCCATGGGGAGCGAGTGGTCCACCGGCGTGGCGCTCCTCGCGGAGACCTGGCTCGACCGCGCCCGGCCGAAGGGGGCCGGGTTCCTCCAGTCCGGTTTCGGGGTGGGTACCTTCCTCGCCGCCCTGACCTGGCTGGTGCTGAGCGCGCTTCGCCCCCTCGGGCCGAGTACCTGGCGCCTCATGTTCGTGGTGGGCGCCCTCCCTGCCTTCTTCTGCCTCTACATCCGCCGGGCGATCGACGAGTCGGAGCGCTGGATCCAGGCGGTGCGGGCCCGGCGCTGGGCGGCGGTCACCCCGGCGGGCGGCGAGGGGCCCGGCGCGGCGGCGGGTAGCGCCCGCCGCCCCTTCAGCCTGGCGAAGGTCTTCCGCGCCCCGGAGAGCCGGCGGCGCGCCCTGCTCGCCTTCACCCTCTCGGTCGCGACCACGGTCGGCTGGTGGGCGATCTCGAGCTGGCTACCGGCGCACGTGACCGGCGTGGCCCGGGCGGAGGGCCGACCCGACCCGGCCGACTGGGGCACCCGCGCCGCCCTCGTCTACACCGCCGGCGCGATCCTCGCCTACCTGGCGTCCGGCTTCCTCGCCGACGCGCTCGGCCGCCGGCGATACCTCTTCCTCACCTTCCTCGGGTGCTTCGTCCTGACCCCGGCGACCTACCTCTGGAGGCTCCCCCTGCCGGCGCTGATGGGGGTGGTCTTCGTGAACGGGTTCTTCACCCTCGGGTGCGCCTGCTCCTGGATGGCGATCTACCCCGTGGAGCTGTTCACCTCGACGGTCCGGGCCACCGCCGCCTCCTTCATCTTCAACGCCGCCCGGCTCATCGCCTGGGTGTTCCCGCTCGTGGCCGGAGTGCTCATCACCTCGTTCGGCGGCATCCCCCGGGCGGCGATGACCCTCGGGTGCATCTACCTCCTCGGCCTCGTCGTGCCCTGGCTCATGCCGGAGACCCGCGGCCAGCCGCTGCCGGAGTGAGGGCGGCGGCCGGGCCTTTCTCAGGCCGACCGCGGCCGGAGCAGGCCTGCGCCGCTCACGATCAGGATGCCGCCGAGCACGAGCGCGGCTCCGCCCGCGAAGGAGGGGCTGATCCGGTCGCCCAGGACCAGGACGCCGAAGGTCACCCCGAAGATCGGGGTGAGGAACGAGAAGACCGAGAGCCGGGTGGCGAGGTAGCGGCGCAGCAGCCAGAACCAGGTGAGGTAGCTGGCGAACGACACCACCACCCCCTGGAAGAGGAGGCTCCCCCAGGCCAGCGGGGTGAGGGAGACGCGCCCGGCCTGGCCGGTCACCAGGGCGACCCCGAGGAGGAGCACGAAGCCGCCCGCCAGCTGGTAGAGGAGGGTCTTCGCCGGGGGGGCCTCGGACAGCGCCGAGGTGCGGATCACCACGGTGGTCGCTCCCCAGGAGGCGCCGGCGAGGACGCCGAGCAGGTCCCCCCAGATCACCGAGAGGGTGAGCCCGGTCCCCGCCCCGCCGAGGAAGGCGAGGGCGATCCCGGCGAACGCCACCCCGATCCCGAGCCACTGGTGCGGCCGCAGCCGCTCGGCGGGGAGGAAGAGGTGGAGGCCGAGGGCGGTGAAGACCGGCGCGGTGTAGAGGAAGACCGCCATGTGGGAGGCGGAGGTGTGGCGGAGCCCCTCGGCGATGAAGACGAACTCCGCGGCGAAGAGCGCGGCCGCCTGGAGCCCCGGGCGCAGGGTCCCGTCGCGGAGTGAGAACCGCTCGCCGCGCCAGGCGCCGAACGCGGCCACGAGGACCGCGCTCAGCCCGGACCGGAGCGCCACCTGCATGATGGGCGCGACGTCGCGCGCCGCCAGCTTGATCGCCACCTGCTGCGCGCCCCAGATCGCGCAGAGGAGGAGCATGGTGCCGGCGGCGAACCCATCGATGGCCTTCCGGGTCGAGCGCATGGCGGGCGAGTATGCACCGGCGCGGCCCGGGAGGGGCGGCGATTCCCGGAGGGCTCCCGTGTCGCCGTCGAGCGTCTGCCGCCTCCTCGCCCTGCTCCTCCTCGCGGCCGCCGGCTCCCCGACGCGCGGCGCGGACGCCGCGTTCGATCCGGGGCCGTGGCTCGAGGACCTCGCCCAGGTGCGGTCTGCCCTGGCCGAGAGGTACGCCGACCTCGAGTGGGCTCGGCGCGCGACCCGGGGCGACCGCCCGCGTCCGGGGTCAGGGCTCGCGCCGCAGGGGCAGGAGCGCCCGGAGGCGCGGGTCGCGGAGGAACAGGCCCAGCCAGGCCAGGACGCCGAGGAGGGCCGGGGCGGGGAAGACCAGCTGCGACACGCGCACGTGGGTGGCCACCGCGCCGCCGAGGTAGCCGGTCACCAGCACGGCGCCCAGGACCGAGGTGCGAGGGATGAGGTAGAGGATCGCGCAGGCGATCTCGGTGACGCCGATGGGGACGAGGGTGCTCGGGGGATAGCCGAAGGACGCCCAGTCCTTGGCCATCTGCGGGCCCCCGGCGAGCTTGAGGACCCCGGAGAGCAGCATCATGAGGATCGGCAGCGCGCTCACGACGCGCCCCACCCAGAGCGTCTTCCGTCCAGCGGCGGTGTCGGCCATCGATGTCCTCCTGGGCCCGTCATCCTAATCGCCGCCGCCCGGGCCGAGCCTTTCCGGGTATCGGACGAGCCCGTCCGGGACCTGCCCGGGCTGGACGGGTGAGCGTGGACGCCCCCTCTTAGAGGAGTCGCGATCCACTCAGGAGGCATCATGGCCACCACCACCTTCCCCGCTCACGCCGCCGGCGAAGGGACCCACGCCCACCGCGTCGCGGCCTTCGTCCCCATCGGCCGGTTCCTCTTCGCCTTCATCTTCATCCTCT
>DATKAL010000272.1:0-3468 GCA_035498135.1 Anaeromyxobacter sp. | reverse complement strand
CGGAGCGACGCTCGCCGCGACGCCGGAAACCACGCCGCCGCCGGACGGAAGCCGCTTCGCCACCAGAACGGAACGGCCGCCTCGGCGGGAGCAGGCGCCGCCGCTGCGCCGCGTGGTCCTCGGCGCACGCGTGGCTCGGGTTCGCGCGCGAGCAGCGGGCGGCGCGTCAGCGCGTCCGGACGACCCCGGCCGCGCGCCTCCGCTCAACCGCGTATCGCGCGCGCCGCGTGAGACGAGGGCGGGCGCCTGCGGAACGCGGCTCCACGGCGGCGCCTGCATCCGCCGAGGTAACGGGTCCGTGGGGGTGATGTTGCGTTGTCGGGGGCGCGTGAGGTCGCTCAGGTCGCGGTTCAGATGGCGGCGGCGGGTCGTCGTGTCCCTACCGCACCGAGAACCGATACACCGTCGTCGACCGGTACGTCTCTCCCGGGCGCAGCACGGTGGAGGGGAAGCCCGGGTGGTTCGGCGAATCGGGGAAGTGCTGGGTCTCGAGGCAGAGGCCGGAGCGGTGGCGGTAGGGAATGCCGCCCTTCCCGATCACCGTCCCGTCGAGGAAGTTGCCCGAGTAGAGCTGCATGCCCGGCTCGGTGGTCAGGACCTCCATCACCCGCCCGGAGGTCGGGCCCACCACCGTGGCCGCGAGCTCGAGGCCGGGACCTCGCCGGTCGAGCACCAGGTTGTGGTCGTAGCCGCCCGCCAGGGCGAGCTGCTCGTCCGGCGCGCCGATCCGGGCGCCGACGGCGGTGGGCCGGGTGAAGTCGAGCGGCGTCCCGGCCACGGCGCGGAGCTCGCCGGTGGGGACGAGCCCCGGGCCGATCGGGGTGAAGCGGGAGGCCCTCGCGGTGAGGACGTGCCCGAGGATGTCCGCCCCGCCGCCGGCGTCGAGGTCGAAGTACCCGTGGTGGCTGAGGTTGCAGAGGGTGGGGCGGTCGGTGGTGGCGGCGAAGGCGAGCACCAGGGCGTCGTCGGCGAGCGAGAAGGCCGCCGCGACCCGCAGGTTCCCCGGGTAGCCCTCCTCGCCGTCGGGGCTGGTGCGGGAGAGCTCCAGGACGGGACCCCGGGGCGACTCCACCGCCCGGGCCGACCAGACGACCTTGTCGAAGCCTCGCACGCCGCCGTGCAGGTGGTTCTCGCCGTCGTTGCGGGCGAGGGCGTGGCGCCGGCCGTCGAGGGCGAAGCTCCCGCCGGCGATCCGGTTGGCGTACCGCCCGACGATCGCCCCCAGGTAAGGGCGGTTGCCCGCCAGGTAGCCGGCGAGCGAGTCGTGGCCGAGGACGACGTCGCCCAGCGCCCCGCGCCGGTCCGGGACCCGCAGCGAGGTGACGATCCCCCCGTAGGTCGCGATCTCCGCCGTCGCGCCGCCCGCGCCCCGCAGCGTCCAGAGCTCCACCGGGGTGCCGTCGGGCATCGCCCCGAAGGGCCGCCGCGCGATCGCCGCTCCGCCGCTCGCCGCCATGACACCCTCGCTCCCGGCCCGCGGCCCGCCCTGGCCGGGCGGACCCTACTCCAGCCGCGCGCCGTCCGCCGGCGCGCTCACGAAGAGCCGCGGCGCCAGGCCGGTGCGCCGCCGGTACTCGGAGAGGACGTCCTCCCGGAAGCGCTCCAGGGACGGGCGCACCACCAGGTTCACGGTGCACCCCCCGAACCCGCCCCCGGTGATCCGCGCCCCCAGGACGCCCGGCACCGCCCGGGCCAGCTCGACCAGCAGATCCACCTCCGGGCAGCTCACCCCGAAGTCGTCGCGCTGCGAGGCGTGGGAGGCGTCCATCAGGGCGCCGAACCGCCCCAGCTCGCCGCGGCGGAGCGCCTCCACCCCCTCGAGCACCCGGCTGTTCTCGGTGACGATGTGGCGGCAGCGCCGGAAGACGTCGGGGTCCATCTCCCCGTGGCAGGCCTCGAGCTGCGCCGGCGTCGCGTCGCGCAGGGCCTTGACCCCGGGGAAGCGGGCGGCGAGGGCGGCCACGCCGGCGGTGCACTGGGCGCGGCGGCGGTTGTACTCCGAGGCCACCAGGGCGTGCTTCACGCCGCTGTGGCAGATGGCGAAGAGGTGCTCCCCCAGGGCGAGCGGCACCTGCTCGAAGGCGAGCGAGCGGCAGTCGAGGAAGAGGGCGTGCCCGGCCCGGCCCATCAGCGAGACGAACTGGTCCATGACCCCGCACTTCATCCCCACGAACTCGTTCTCCGCCTGCTGGCAGAGGAGGGCGAGGCGGGGCGGGTCGATCCGGAACCCGGCCAGCTCCCGGGCCACGAGGGCGGTGGCGGTCTCCAGGGCGGCCGAGGAGCTGAGCCCGGCCCCCTGGGGGAGGTCGCCGCCGAAGGCCAGGTCCATCCCCACCAGCGGCAGCCCGGCGCGGCGCAGCGCCCAGAGCACGCCGCGGAGGTAGTTGCTCCAGGGGTGCTCGGCGTCGTGGGCCTCCCCGTCCACCGGGAAGGCGGCCGAGGTGCCGGTGTCGACCGAGAGGGCGCGGACCTGCCGGTCGGGGCGCGCGCGGGCGGTCATCCGGACGCCGAGGGCGATCGCCATGGGGAGGACGAACCCCTCGTTGTAGTCGGTGTGCTCGCCCATCAGGTTGACGCGGCCGGGCGCGTGGGCGGTGACGATCCGCCCGCCCTCGCCGAACTCGCGGAGGAACGGCTCCCGCATCGCTCACCCCCGCCCGGCGGCGCGGTCGGCCGCGATCACCGCCGCCACGCTCACCGGTCCCACCCGCCGGAGCTCCGCGGCGCTCTCCTCGGGCAGGGTGTCGTTGATGAAGGTGCCGCCCCCCGCCTCGCAGCCGGCCAGGTACTTGAGCTTCGTCGCGGTGCGGTTGGGCGGGTAGAACTCGAAGTGGAGATGGCACTCGGGGTGCGAGGCGCCGTCGGTCGGCGCCTGGTGCACGATCATCACGTAGGGGAGGGGACGCCCGAAGAGCGCGTCCAGCTTCCCGAGCAGCCCCTTGAGCACCGCCGCCAGGTCGGCGACGTCCTCGGCGGTCCACTCCGCCATCGAAGCCTGGTGGCGCCGCGGCGCGAGGTAGACCTCGAAGGGCCAGCGGGCGAAGAACGGCACCCAGGCCACGAAGCGCTCGCCCTCGAGCACCAGACGGCGGCCATCGGCCCGCTCCGCCTCCATGGCGGCGCAGAGCAGGCAGGTGCCGTGCGCCTCCAGGTGGGCGCGCGAGGCGGCCAGCTCCCGCTCCGGGATGGGGGGGACGTAGGGGAAGGCGTAGATCTGCCCGTGCGGGTGGTGGAGCGTCACCCCGACCGCCTCGCCCCGGTTCTCGAAGACGAAGACGTACTTCACCAGCGGGTCGGCGCCGAGCTCCAGGTAGCGATCCCTCCACACCCAGGCCAGGTTCCGGATCCGCTCGAGCGGCATCGAGGTGAGGGAGTCGCCGTGCCTCGGCGAGTAGAGCACCACCTCGCAGACCCCGGCCGCCGGGGCGACCGGCGACACCGGCGTGGCCGACACCGCGGGCGGGGGCG
>DATKAL010000271.1:0-17353 GCA_035498135.1 Anaeromyxobacter sp. | reverse complement strand
GCCACGCCTGCCCCATCCGCTGCCACATCGCCGCCGATCACCCCGAGCTGCAGAACTACGGGCTCACCCGCTTCAACATGAACACCTGCATGGGGAACAGCGGCTCCGCCTCCTACTCCAACACCGCCGGCGCCAACCCCGTCTCGAACCCGATGCTGCTCGCCTACATGGCCAACAACCTGGAGGGCGACTACGGCATCTGGAACGACTACGGCGGGTGGCACTACTCCTGGACCTGGGCCTACCGGAACAACGTCGTGGTGGACGCGAACAACCCGGCCACCATCCCCGACCCCGCCAACCCGGGCCAGACCATCCCGAACCCCGACATCGGGAAGCCGGTCCTCCAGAAGTACCTGTCGAGGCAGATCTACACGGGCCAGGCGGCGACGGTGGCCGGCGTGCCGAGCGGGACGAGTGAGTGGACCCGGCTTCGGACCACCACGCTCTCCGGCTCGGGGGCGGCGCCGCTGACGCTCCTCGACAACGGCGACCCGCGGTGGCTGCAGTTCATCCTGGCCGAGATCTCGCTGCCCAAGACCGGGACCACCTACGCCGACGGGTCGGTCTTCCCCCAGACCCTCGGCTACTTCATGGGTCTCGGCCCGCCCCGCCTCGCCCAGGCCTGGCCGGAGCTGGCTGCGGCGATGGACATCATCCCGAGCGTCCACCAGTTCAAGATGGGGCACACGAGCCACCACGGCGTCGAGACGCAGGCCTGGATCGGCGCGATGGTGAACGCGATGACGGCGGTGCGGGACGCCAACACCCACACGCACCAGAACTTCTACACCAACGGTCTGCCCAACTCGGCGGCGATCCCGCTGCAGCAGCAGATCGCCCAGGAGCTCGCCACCGACGGCAAGTCCATCTTCTCCGTGCCCGACAACTCGCCGGCGGAGTGGGCCTGGGACCTGGCCGGGACGCTGACGCCGATGAACCTGGCCCGCGCCTCGATCGTCGCCCAGTCGATCATCATGTACGAGGTCCAGAACTCCCTGACCGAGTGCAACTACACCCTGCCGGTCTGGGCCTCGCCGCTGAAGAGCCGCAACTACCGGGGCGACCCCAGCCTGAGCGCCCAGGTGGTGACCGCGGTCACCGGGCAGACCTACTCGCAGAAGGACCTCGAGACGGCCGGCCTCCGCAGCTACACCCTCTACCGGGACCTGCTCGCGCTCTACATGGAGCACTGGAACCCCGGCACCGGGAAGGACATGCGGAACAACTTCGACAAGATCTCCAACTGGTGCTTCAGCGACATGGGGACGCGGACGTCGAGCGCGTTCATCCTCCCGCGGGCCGAGCTCGACACCGCCAAGAACCTCATGTACCAGCTGTTCGGATTCGACCAGACGTCGGGGCTCCCCACCGCGGCCTCGCTGACGAGCCTCGGCCTCCAGGACATGATCCCGCGGCTCACGGCGGCGGGCCTGCTCCCGGCCTAGGAGAGCGGCGGGAAGGCATGGAGAGCCCCCGGTCGACGTGGCCGGGGGCTCTTTCCTTGGTAGGCGCTGGAACGGAGAGGGGGGCGAACATGCAGGAGGCGTCGTTCGATCCGACCAGGCCGACCGCCATGAAGCTCCACGTGGATCCGGCCGAGACCCCGGCCCCCGATCCCGCCGGGCTCAAGGTGCGCATCGCCGAGCAGGTCCGCGTCGACTCCCGGGAGCGCCACGCGCTCACGCCGGAGCACGCCGTCCGCCGCCTCGCTCCGGGGCTCCCGCGCGAGCAGCTCGCCGCCCTCCTCTCCGAGATGGCGGCCGAGGGGCGCTACGGCGACATCAAGGCGATCGTCGCCCCCTCCGGGCGCGTCTACCTCTTCTCCGAGGCTCACCTGATCGCGCTCGAGGCCCAGGAGCGGGGACGGGCCGAGGAGGCCAAGCTCGCGATGGTGGAGCGGATCCGGGCCGACTCGCGGAAGGTCGCCCTCACGCCGGTCGCCGACCTCGATCCGCTCGTCCCGGGCGCCGACCCGGCCCGCCGGGACGCCCTGCTGGCGGAGCTCCAGGCCGACGAGCGGTTCAGGGACATCCGGACGGTGACCGGCCCCGGGGGCGAGCGCTACTGCCACTCCGACGCCTTCGTCAGCGGGACCTACAGCCAGATCATGATGCGGGCGAAGACCCGGGACGCCTGCCTGGGGATCGCCGAGCTGGTGCGGGAGCGCTCCCGCACCCTGCCCAAGCCCACCCGGCTCACGACCTTCGAGGACCCGGTCTTCGGGATCGATCCGGGGCGCCTCGAGGCCGCGGTGGAGGAGACGCTCTCGCGCCCCGAGTACGCCGACATCAAGCGGCTCGTCCACCCGGAGACCGGGGGCGTCTACCTCTACTCCGACCGGTTCCTCGCGCCGCAGCAGGCCTTCCTCATCATGGACTGGGACGAGGTGGGGGCGGCGCGGAACCCCTGAGCGCGCGCGCCGGCGCCGGGGACCGCCTGGCGCGCGCCGGGGCGCGGCGCGCCGCCGCCGGCCGGGTCAGCGGAGGGGTGCCCACTGGGCGGCGTGCCCGCGCCCGCCGTTGCCGTTCTCGAGCCCGAGCTTCTTCACCTGGTAACGGAGCGAGTCGTAGGTCATCCCGAGCAGCTTGGCGGCGTGGGCCTTGTTGCCCCCGGCGCGGGCGAGCGCCTGCTCGATCAGGCTCCGCTCGAGGGCGTCGAGCGAGACCCCGTCCTCGGGGAGGACCGCCCCGGCCAGCGGCGCCGGCCCGCCCCTCTCCGGCTCGACCTCCGGGCGCAGGTTCAGGATCTCCTTGGGGAGGTGCTCGGGCCGGACCTCGCCCCCGCTCCCCAGCACCACGATCCGCTCCATCACGTTGCGCAGCTCGCGAACATTCCCCGGCCAGGGGTAGGCGCCGAGGAGGGCCTCCGCCTCGGGGGAGATCCCGGTGACGGGCGCCCGTCCGTACTTGGCGGCGAACGAGGCCAGGAAGTGGCTCGCCAGGGGGAGCAGGTCGTCGGGCCGCTCGCGGAGCGGCGGGAGGTGGAGGGAGAACGTGGCGAGCCGGTAGAAGAGGTCGATGCGGAACTCGCCCGCCTTGATGGCCTCGTCGAGGTCGCGGTTGGTGGTGGCGACCACCGTCGCGTCGATGGGGAGGTCGTGGCGCCCGCCCACCCGGCGGACGGTCCGCTGCTCCAGCACCCGGAGGAGCTTCGCCTGGAGGTGCCAGTCCATCTCGCCGATCTCGTCGAGCAGGATGGTGCCGCCCGAGGCCAGCTCGAAGACCCCCTTCTTCTCCGCGCGGGCGTCCGTGAAGGCCCCCCTCTCGTGGCCGAAGAGCTCGCTCTCGATGAGCGGCTCGGGGAGGGCGGCGCAGTTGATCCCGATGAAGGGGGCGAGGCGGCCGGAGCCGTTGCCGTGCAGGAGGTGGTGGAGGTAGCGCGCCACCAGCTCCTTCCCCGTGCCGTTCTCCCCGGTGACGAGCACCATGGTGACGCTCGCGCGGGCCAGCTTCTCCGCCCCCTCCCGCACCGCCAGGATGGCCGCCGAGGTCCCGATGATCTCCCGCTGGGCGAGCTCGGCGCCGCTGATCCGCCGGAGGTACTCGACCTCCTGCTTGAGCAGCCCCTTCTCCAGGATCGAGGCGATGACGAGCTTCACCTCGTCGAGGTCGAAGGGCTTGGTGAGGTAGTCGGCCGCCCCCATCTTCATGGCGCGGACGGCGCTCTCGGCGCTCCCGTCCGAGCTGAGCATCACCACCTGGGCCCCGATGCCACGCTCCGAGAGCTCGGCCAGGAGGTCGATGCCGCTCGTACCTGGGAGCTTCAGGTCGAGGAGCACCAGGTCCGCCGAGAAGGCGCGGATCTCGTCCACCGCGCCGGCCGGGTCGGTGCGGGCCAGGACCTCGTAGCCCTCTCCCTTGAGCGCCCGCGCCAGCATGGTGACGACCAGGTCGTCGTCGTCGAGGAGGAAGATGCGGGCTCGCGCGCTCATGCCGCCCTCGCCGCCGGGAGCCGGATGCGGAAGGTGGTCCCCCCGCCGGCGTTCCGGGTGAAGGAGATGGAGCCGCCCTGCTGCTCGGCGAGCCGCTTGGAGACCGCCAGGCCCAGGCCGGTCCCGCCCGCCTTGGTGGTGAAGAACGGCCGGAAGATCTGGCCGGCGTGCTCGGGGGCGATGCCCCGGCCGCCGTCGGCGATGTCGATGTGCAGCTCGCCGGCGGGGCCGTCGGAGGCGGTCCGCACCTCGACCGCGCCGCCGTTGGGCATGGCGTCGACGGCGTTGAGGAGGAGGTTCAGCAGGATCTGCTGGAGCTGCATGGGGTCGACCCGCACCGGCGGCACCGGGCCGAGGGTCCTCACGATCCGCACCGGCTGGCCGGGCCGGACGGCGTGGCTCCGCATGTAGAAGGCGACCACCGACTCCACGAACTCGTTCACGTCCACGTCGGCGAGCCGGGGACGGGACGGCTTGGCGAACTCGAGGAAGCTCTTGAGGAGCGACTCGAGGCCGACCACCTCCCGGGCCACCTTTCGCAGCACCTCCCGGTCCTCCTCGGAGACGCTCGCCTCCTTCGCCAGCACCTGCATGGCCGCCTTGATGCCGGCGAGCGGGTTCTTGATCTCGTGGACCAGGCCGGCGGCCAGCTCGCCGACCACCACCAGCTGCTCGGTCCGCTGCATGAGTCGTATCTGGGTCTGGAGCGAGCCGGCCATCTCGTTGAACGAGTCGGAGAGCTCCGCGAACTCGTCGCGCAGCCCCTCGACCCGGTGGTCGAGGTCCCCGGCCTTCAGCTGGCGGGTCGCCTGGACCAGGGCGTCGAGGGAGCGGGTGAGCCCGGTCCCCACCGCCAGCCAGAGCACGATCGAGAGGATCGGGCCGAGCAGGGCCAGCCCGTAGACGACGTACTTCGTCCGGGCGACCTCCCCCAGGGCGGTGAGGGTGCGCTGCGCCAGCCGGGCGTCGGTGATGTTCATCACCACGCGCAGCTGGCGGACCAGCTCCTCGCCGAGCGCGTCCGCGGCGTCGCGCGCCCCCGCGCTCGCCGCCCCGGTGGGGAGCGAAGCCAGGGCGCGCCGGTAGCGCTCGGTGAGGAGGCCGATCGCCTCGAGGCGCGAGGTTGCCTCGGCGGAGTGATGACAGCCGAAGCACCCTTCAACAGCCGCGCGCAGCCGGCTCACGTCCGCCCCGGCCCGCCCATCCTGCGGCAGGCTCGCGCGGGCGCGGTCGGACTGCAGGGTCCGGAGCCGGAGGAGGAAGTCCTCCCGGAGGATCTCCGCCTGGTGGAGGCGGATCACCCGCTCGACGCTGTCCGTGGTGGCGCGGATCTTCGTCGCGACGTAGGCGCCCGCCAGCGCGAAGACGAGCGAGTGGACGAGGAGCCCGAGGATGACCTTGCGCTTCATTGGTCCGCCCCGGCCGTCCCGCGTCGCCCTCCGACACCCGCTGGACGGCCGCCCGACCCATTACGCCACGTCGGCGGGCCGACGGGGGCGTGGCAAGGTGCCTAGCTCCCTAAGCACGAGCGGCTCGATGCCGCAGAGCCCATTACGGAGCAGACGCGAGAAGATGAGGGCACGTGAGCGCGGCATCCGGGTGGGGCGCGCGGAGCGGGGCCAGGACATGAACGGGCTCAGGGTGAAGCGGGCGGTGCACGTCTACTGCGACGTGTGCGGCGGGCCCGTCCGGTGCCTGCTCGGCCGGGAGCGGTAGCGTCGAGAGAAGGGGAGGAGGACGCGATGGCCAAGGCGAAGCGAGGTGACAGGGTGAGGCTCCACTTCACCGGCAGGCTGGCCGATGGCCGGGTGTTCGAGTCCACGCTCGACGCCGGCGACGGCGAGTGGCAGAACTTCCGCGGCCGCGCGGTGGCCTTCGCCCCGATGGAGCTGGTGATCGGGGCCGGCGAGATGCTGCCGGCCTTCGAGGAGTCGCTGGTCGGCCTCGAGCCGGGGCAGGAGGTCACGTTCACCGTCCCGTCCGCCCGGGCCTTCGGCCCGCGGCGCGAGGAGTGCGTCACCGTCGTCCCCCGCGTCGATCTCATCCCGGCCCCGCAGCACCTGCAGACCTTCCGGGTGGCGGAGGGGCGGAGGCACCCGAACGGCTTCGATCCGAAGGTCGGGGACGTCCTGCAGGTGACCGCCCCCGACGGCTCGATCGTCCCGGCGCGCGTCCGGGCCCTGGACGAGGACTCGATCACCCTCGACGCGAACCATCCGCTGGCCGGCCAGGACCTGACCTTCGACGTCCGTCTGGAGGGGATCGTCTAGCCGCCGCGGGAGGGCGAGATGGCCACCGGCAGGGTGAAGTGGTTCGACGCGACCCGGGGCTTCGGCTTCCTCACCCAGGACGACGGGGCCGAGGACGTCTTCTGCCACCAGGCCGCCCTGGTCCAGGATGGGTGCTTCAAGAGCCTGGCCGAGGGCCAGAAGGTGGAGTTCGACGTCTACGACGACGCCCAGGGCGGTCACGTGGCGGGGCGGGTCCGGCGGATCTTCGACGAGAGCGGGGCGCTGGTCACCGTGCTCTGCGGGGACGCGGTGCAGGTCCGGGTGATGTCCTGGGGCGCGCCCAGCCTGTCCGCCATGGCCGGCCGGCTCCGCGCCTTCGGGGAGGTGCGCGAGACCGAGCTGCTCGTCCGCCTCCGGGCCCCGCCCTACGAGATGACGGTCTTCGACGACGCCCTCGCCATCGTCAAGGGGACGAACGACGCGGCCGTGGCGCGGGGCCTGGTGACCCGCTGGCTCGGGATCCGGCTCCCGGAGTGAGGGTCCCGCCATGCTCGCCCCCGCCCAGGCCGTCCGCCGGATCCTCTCCACGCTCTCGGACGTGGCCCCGCTCCCCGGCGAGCGGGTGCCGCTCTCCGAGGCCCTCGGGCGGGTGGTGGCCGAGCCCGTCCGCGCCCCCGCCGACCTGCCCGCCTTCGACGCCTCCACCATGGACGGCTACGCGCTTCGGGCCGCGGACGCTCCGCGGTCCGGGACGCGCCTGCCCATCGCCTTCGAGGTGCTGGCCGGCCACCCGGCCCGCGGGCCGCTGCCGCCCGGGAGCTGCTGCCGCATCACCACCGGCGCGCCGCTCCCGGAGGGCGCGGACGCCGTGGAGATGCAGGAGCAGGTCCGCCGGGCGGGCGGCGGCGCGCGCTTCCTGCGGGCCGGGGAGCGCGGGCGCTTCGTGCGGCACCGGGCCTCCGACCTGGCGGCGGGCGAGGTGGCCCTCCCGGCGGGTGCGGTGGTCGATCCGGGCGCGGTGGGGCTCACCGCCGGGCTGGGGAGCCTCGAGCTGGTGGTCCACCGCCGGCCGCGCGTCGCCATCCTCCCCACCGGCGACGAGCTCGTCTCCCCCGGCGGGCCGCTCGCCCCCGGGCAGGCCTACGAGTCGAACGGCCTGGCGGTCGCCGCCGCCCTGCGCGAGGCGGGCGCCGAGCCCTTCCTCCTGCCCGTCGCCCGGGACGACGCCCGGGCGCTCGCCCAGGCCCTGCGGGCGGCGGAGGGCTGCGACGCGCTGGTGACCAACGGCGGGGCGTCGGTCGGAGCGCGGGACCTGGTCCGCAGCGCCCTCGCGGCGGCCGGGGCGGAGGTCCATTTCTGGAAGGTGGCGATGCGCCCGGGCAAGCCGTTCCTCTTCGGGCGGTGGGGGCGGGCGGCGGTCTTCGGGCTGCCCGGGAACCCGGCCAGCGCGCTCGTCACCCTGGAGCTCTTCGTCCGCCCTGCGCTGCGCGCCCTCGGAGGCCTGCCCGGGCACGGGCGGCTGGAGGAGGTGGCGGCGCTCGACGGCCCGCAGGAGAAGCCGGCCGAGCTCGAGGTCTACCTCCGGGTGCGGCTGCGGAGGGGCCGGGCGGGGCTGGTGGCCGAGCCGCTCCGCACCCAGGCCTCCGGCCACCACTCCTCCGCCACCGGGCACGACGCGCTCGCGATCCTGCCCGCCGGCAGGTCCCGGCTGCCCGCCGGGGCGCGGGTGGCGGTGCGGGTGCTGCGCGTTCCCGCCGGGCGATGACCGCCGCGGCGGCAGGGATAGAAGGGGTCCGTCATGTTCGGAATGAGAATGCCGGAGCTGCTGCTCATCCTCCTCATCGTCATGCTGCTCTTCGGAGGGAAGAAGCTGCCCCAGCTCGCCGCCGGCCTGGGGAAGGGGATCCGCGGCTTCAAACAGGCGATGAGCGGCGAGGACGAGAAGAAGCCCGCCGAGCCGCCCGGGAAGCCCTGAGCGGCGCTCCTACGCCTCGTCGGCCCGGCGCGCGCCGGCGAGCCGGCGGGCGACCTCGGCGCGGAGCGCCTCGCCGTCGAAGGGCTTGTCGAGCCTGGTGTTGGCGGTCCGCTCCACGAAGGCCAGCGCTGCCGGGGTGAAGGCCCCGCCGGTGAGGAAGATCAGCTCGGCCGCGAGCCGCGGACGGTCCCGCGCCAGCCGCTCCTGGAACTCCATCCCGCTCATCGCCGGCATCATGAGGTCGCAGAGGACCACGTCGAACGGCTCCTCGGCCGCCAGCCGGAGCGCCGGGAGCGGCTCGGTGCAGGCCACCACCTCGTGCTCGGAGAGCACGCGCTGGACGACGCGGCCGACGAGGGGATCGTCGTCCACCACCAGGACCCGGCCCCGGTCGGCCCCCGCCGCCGGCCGGGGGGGTGGCCCGGCGCCGGGCGCGGGCGGCGCCGGCGGGGCGTCGCTGGCCGGGAGGATGACGCGGAACAGGCTGCCGACGCCCTCGCGCGACGACACCTCGATCCGCCCGCCCATCGCCACCACGATCCCGTGGCAGATGGAGAGCCCGAGCCCCGTCCCGGCCCCCACCGCCTTGGTGGTGAAGAAGGGCTCGAAGACGTGCGCCAGCACCTCCGCCGACATCCCGCAGCCGGTGTCCTCGACCTCGACCGCCAGCTCGCGCGGCCCGTGCCGGCGGACCCGGACCTGGATCAGGTTCTCGTCCACGCGCCCGTCCGGGATGGCCTGGGCGGCGTTGACGAGCAGGTTGAGGAAGACCTGCCCGATTCGGTGCTCGTTGCCGGCGACCGGCGGCACCTCCTCGAGGTCCAGCACCACCCGGGCCCGGTGGCGGAGCTCGTTGTGCGCCAGCGTGATCGCGGCGCGGAGCGCCCGCTCCACGTTGGCGACCGCCGGCCCCTCCGAGGAGCGGGAGAAGAGCTTCAGGTCCCGCACCACGTCCCGGATCCGGGTGGCGCCCTCGGTGGTCTCCTCGAGGACCGGCCGCAGCGAGGCGAGGGTCTCGGCGGCGTCCCGCTCCTCCGCCGCCCCGCCTGCCATCGCCTGGTGCAGCCGCGCCAGCTCGCCCGAGAGCCAGGTCAGGTTCCCGAGCACGTAGGAGAGCGGGTTGTTGATCTCGTGGGCCATCCCCGCCGCCAGCGTCCCGACGCTCGCCATCCGGAGCGCCGCCTCGGACTCCCGCCGCTCGCGCAGGCTCCGGCCCGCGGACACGCAGTACTCCTGGCCGTCGAAGCACAGGAGGCTGGCGCGGATCTCCACCGGCAGCGGCTCCGTGCCCGGCGACCTCACCAGCAGCTCGGCGGTGAGGGTGCGCCGCGCCCGCACCTCGTCCCAGCGCTGCGCCCAGTCGTCGGCGCTCGCCGCCCATCCGAGCTCCCAGAGCGGCCGGCCGACGACCGCCTCGCGCCCCGCTCCGGCCGCCGCGCAGAAGGCGTCGTTCGCGTAGACCACCGTTCCCGACGGGTCGATGCAGGCGACCAGGTCGCTGGCCGCGTCGGTGGTGGAGCGGACCAGGCGGAGCTCCTGCCGGGAGCGGAGCAGCGCCTGGGCCCCGAGCCGGCGCGACTCCACCACGCTGTTCATCGCCAGGATGCTGAAGAGGGTCACCGCGCAGAAGAGCTGCGCGGAGAGGGCGTTCGCGTCCGGAGAGCTCCCCTCCGCGAACGCACCCCGCCCCTGCACGGTGGCGAACAGGGCGAGGAGCGCCAGGGCGAAGCCGCTCAGGGTCGTGCCCAGGGGCCCGAAGCGGAGCACCGCCCAGAGGAGCACGGGGAAGAAGAGGGCGGCGTCGAAGGTGAACCCGCTGGCCGGGGCGAGGAAGACCAGCCAGGCCGCCCCCGAGAAGAGGGCGCCGAGCCCGAGCGCCTCGATCGCCCTCCCCGGGCCGAGCCGGGAGCTGGCCGCCTCCGCCCAGGCCAGGAGGACCGGCGCGACCGCGAGGGTGCCGAGGGCCGAGCCGAGCCAGAGGCGGACGCAGGTGTAGGCGAAGGGGCTGCCCGCCGAGGCCCAGAGGGCGAGGGCCGAGGGCACGGTGGCGATGGGCGAGGCGATCAGCGGCCCCGCCACCATCAGCGCGATCAGGTCGCGGAGCCGGGAGAGGCGCGGACGGCCCTGGCAGAGCCGGGTCGCCAGCCAGGCCCCGAGGACCGCCTCGAGGACGTTCCCCGCGGCGAAGGTCGCCACCAGCAGGAGAGGCAGGCCGGTCAGGACGTTGAAGACGGCGATGGGCAGGGCCGCCGCTCCCACCACCAGGGGCCAGCGGCGCCGGTCGGTGAGGAGGAGCGCGCCGAGCACCAGCCCCGCGGCCGGCCAGAAGGCGGCGAAGGAGGTCGGGTCGGGGGTGACCAGGCGGCCGAGGTGCGCGAGGCCGAAGTCGGCGGCCGCGAAGAGCGTGAGGAGGAGCCAGGGCGGAAGGCGCCAGCGCGCCGCGAGCGGCGCCGTCACCTCGGTCGGCTCTTGCTCCGTCATGGGTGGCCCGCTCCGCCGGCGTGCGACCTGGCCGCCGGACGGCCATTCTAGCCCGCGCCCTCGTCCGCCTGGATGTGCGCGGCTGTGGGAGCGGGCTGGCGCGACGCGGGCGGCGCCGCCTCCCGGGCGACCCCGGCCGCGCTCACGCCATTCGAGGGAGTGCGCCACCGGGGAGGACGGCCGGCCGCCCTGGTGGGGCGGGCGTCCGGCGTCAGGCACCAAACGGGTTGCACCCGGAGGACCGCGGGCAGGCCCCGGCACGGGTCGTCACAGAGTGAGCACGCGGATGGTCCACGCTCCGTGTAGGGTGGGCGACCGATGGCAGGTGGGAACGTCTTCCTGAGCTACCGGCGGGACGATTCCGAGGGCCACGCCGGCCGGCTCTACGATCGGCTCTCGGCGCGCTTCCCGAACCAGATCTTCCGGGACGTGAAGGACCTCGAGCCCGGCGTCGACTTCGTCGACGAGATCGAGCGGAAGCTGGCCTCCTGCTCGGTCATGGTCCTCCTCATCGGCCCGCGCTGGCTCTCGCTCACCGACGCGGCGGGCGCGCGCCGCATCGACCAGGCGGCCGACCTCCACCGGCTCGAGATCGTGACCGCCCTCCAGCGGAAGGTCCGGGTGATCCCGGCCCTGGTGGGTGGGGCGGCGATGCCCTCCGCGGAGGCGCTGCCGGCCGAGCTCGCCTTCCTGGCCCGCCGGCAGGCGCTCCCCCTGAGCGAGGTCGACTTCGACCACGACATGTCGCGGCTCATCGGCGTGCTGGAGAAGGAGCTCGGCGAGGCGGGACGGAGCGAGCCGATCCACGACACGCGGGCCGCGGGCCCGGAGCGGCCGGCGCCCCTCGCGCCGCCGGTGGCGCAGGCGGCTCCGCCGGCGCCCAGGCCGAGGCGGCTCCGCTGGATGGTCGCGGGCGGCGCCGTGGCGGTGGTCCTCCTCGCCCTGGCCGGCCTCGCCACCAGCCGGAACGGCTCGCAGGCGCCGCCGCCCCCGGCTCCCGCTCCCGCCCCGGTGGCGACGTCGGGCCCGCCGCCCGAGACGGCTCCGCCGGCCCGGCCAGCCGCCCCGGAGCCCGCCCCGGAGCCGGAGGCGCCCAGGCGGCACGTCGCCCGGCCCCGCCAGGCCAGCGCCGCCCCGGTCCCCCCTCTCGCAGCCGCCCCGGTGGAGATCCCGCCCCCGGCGACCACCGCCCCCGTCAGCGCCCCGCCACCCAGCCCATCCCCGATCACCTCCCCGCTCCCGGCGCGGCCGGTCATCCCTCCTCCGCCGGTGGTCCCCGCGCGAGCGCTCGACATCGCCTGGAGCGACGGGACGGTCGAGCTCGCGGGGCTGGTGCGGCGCCTCTCGCGGGACGAGCAGACGGCCCTGGCGGTGGTCGTGCTCGCCGCGCGGGCCCAGGGGGGCGACGTCTACGCCATCCACGTGTGGGCGAGGAACACCGGCCGCACCACCGCGCTCGTGATGCCGCAGCAGCTCTCCCTCCACCTGGGCTCGCTCACCACCCAGCTCACCGCCGTCCAGCGCGGTGGGTTCTTCCGGGGCGGGCAGCTCATGCCCGGCCAGGTGGTCGAGGGGATCCTCATGTTCCCGGCCACCAACGCCGCGGGCATGGCGATCCGGGCGGGCGGCGGCGAGCTCCATTACGCCGACGCGTCGGTGGCGACCTCCATCAGCAGGAGGAGGTAGGAGCCGTCCCCGGGGAGGGACCGTCATGGACGAGGAGAGCCGCAGGGCCACCGCCCTCGAGACCTGGAAGGTGTACCGCCGCTGGGCCATCGCCGCCGTGCGGATGAAGGCCCGGCGGGAGCGCTGGCGGCGGGCCGTCTTCTGGCTGGGGCTCCTCGGGCTGCTCCTCGGGCCGCTCGCCGGCCTCCGGCCGGCCTCCTGGCCCGCCCCGCTGATCCAGGCGATCGCGCTCGCCAGCGGCGTGTCGGTCGCGCTCGCCGCGTACCTCTCCGACCGCGTGCTGGGGCCCGATCCCGACGTCGCCTGGGTCCGCGCCCGCCAGGCGGCCGAGGGGCTCGAGTCCCTGGTGTTCGCCTTCCTCATGCGGGCGCCGCCCTTCCCCGGCGGGCCCGGGGACGGCGACGTGCTGGCCGAGGCGCGGGCCCGGATCGAGGACGGGCTCTCCGGGCTGGTGGCTGAGCCGATCCCGCCGGGCCGGGCCGAGGAGGGGTTCCCGCCGTCGCCGCTCGGCGCCGGGGAGTACGTCGCCCTGCGGGCGGAGCGGCAGCAGGCCTGGCTGGAGGGCAAGCTGGTGGAGAACCACCGCACGGCGGAGCGGCTCGAGGCGCTCACCAAGGTCCTGGGCGCGGCCGCGGCGATCCTGTCGGTGCCCACCGCGTTCTGGTCGGGCCACGGGTGGATCGCGGTGGTCACCTCCGTCGCCGGCGCCCTCGGGTCGCAGCTGGCCGCGGGGCGCTACCGCTTCCTGGAGCGGAGCTACCACGAGACCGCCGCGAGGCTGGCGCGCTCGGTGGCGCGCTGGCGGGGCTCGCCGCGGGGGCCGGACGACGACCGGCGCCTGGTGGACGAGTGCGAGCGCGCGCTCCGGGAGGAGAACGCGGCCTGGGTCGAGGCGATGCTCAGCCGGCCGGGGGGGACGCCGCGCCCCGCCGCACCGGCTGGGCCGCCCTCCGGCCCGGGCGTGGCGCTCCCCGCGAGGCCCTGAGCCATGCGTGCCTTCGTGGCCCGGCCCTTCGGCACCAAGGGGGACATCGACTTCGAGCGGGTCCAGCGCGAGCTCATCGACCCCGCCCTGGCGCGCCTGGCGGTCGAGGGCGGGACCACCGCGCACCTGCTCGAGGCCGGGAACATCCGCGTCGACATGTTCCAGGAGCTCATCGCCGCCGAGCTGGCGATCGTCGACGTCTCCCTGCACAACGCGAACGTCTTCTACGAGCTGGGGATCCGGCACGCGCTGCGGGACCGCTTCACATACCTGATCCGGGCCCGGGGCGACGCGTACCCGTTCGACCTCCAGACCGACCGGTACCTCGAGTACGACCCGGCGCGGCCCGGGGCGGCGCTGGAGACGCTGGTCGAGGGGCTGCGGCTCACCCTGAGCGGGGATCGGAAGGACAGCCCGGTGCGCCTGCTCCTCCCGGCGCTGGACGCGGTCGACCCCTCGCGCCTGGTCGCCGCTCCCCCGGACTTCGCCGAGGACGTGCAGCGCGCCCGGGCGGGCGCGTCCGCCGGCGACCTCGAGCTGCTCGCCGAGGAGGTGCGCGGGCTCGCCTGGGAGCGCGACGGGCTCCGCCTGGTGGGCGGGGCGCAGATCGCCCTCGGGTTCCACGACGGGGCGCGCCTCACCTGGGAGGCGGTCCGGCAGCTCGATCCGACGGACGCCGCCGCGAGCATGCTCCTCGGGACCATCTACCAGCGGCTCGGCGACCTGGTGGAGAGCGACCTGGCGCTGCGCCGGGTGGCCGACAGCCCGAAGGTCGAGGGGCACGATCTGGCGGAGGTCCTCGCGCTCCTGGCGCGGAACGCGAAGGAGCGCTGGCGGCAGGAGTGGAGCGCGCTCCCCGCCGCGGAGCGGCGCGCCGGCGCCCTCGGGTCGCCCCGCCTCCTCGAGGCCGCCGAGGGGTACCGCCGCGCGTTCCAGGCCGATCTGAACCACTACTACGCGGGGGTGAACGCCCTCGGGCTCTACGTGGTGCTGGAGGGGCTGGGGAGCGCGCTCCCCGACGCGTGGGGCGAGGTCTACGACGCCGGCGATCCCCCCCTGCCGCTCGAGGCCGTCCGGCGGCGGCGGGAGCAGCTCGCCCACGCGGTGCGGAGCTCGATCGAGGCCGCGCGCGCCCGGGCGGAGCGGCGCGGGCGGGAGGACCCGTGGGTGGAGGCGAGCTCGGCCGCCCTCCGGTGCCTCACCGAGAGCAACCGGGGCGCGGTCGTGGCCGCGTTTCGCCGCACCTTGCAGGACGCGGCCGCCTTCGACGTGGACGCCGCGGCGCGCCAGCTCGAGATCTACTGCGACCTCGGGATCCTCCCCGAGGTCGCGCCGGCCGCCCTCGAGGCGGTCCGGGCGCTGGCCCGCCCTCCCGCGCCCTCGCCCGGGAAGGGCTCGCGCGTGCTGGTGTTCACCGGCCACCGGATCGACGCCCCCGGCCGGCCCACCCCGCGGTTCCCGGCGGAGAAGGAGGAGGTGGCGCGGGCCCGCCTCCGCGAGGTGATCGCCGCCGAGCGCGCGGCGGGCGCCGCCGAGGGGCTCGCCGGCGGCGCGAGCGGCGGCGACGTGCTCTTCCACGAGGTCTGCGCCGAGCTGGGCATCCCCACCCGCCTCTTCCTCGCGCTCCCGCCCGATCTCTACGTCCCGGAGTCCGTGGCGCCGGCCGGCCCCGCCTGGGTGGCCCGCTTCCTCGCCCTCGCCGCCCGGCTCGGGACGCAGGTCCTGTCCAGGGGGAGGGACCTCCCGCGCTGGCTGGCCGGGAGGAAGGGCTACGACGTCTGGCAGCGGAGCAACCGGTGGGTCCTGCACCACGCGCTCGCCGCCGGGCCGCAGCGGGTCACGCTGGTCGCTCTCTGGGACGGCGCCCCGGCCGGCGACGGGCCGGGCGGGACGGCGGGCATGGTGCGCGAGGCGCAGGCGCGGGGCGCGCGGACGGAGATCGTCGACACGCGGCGGCTCTTCGCCATCCCGTGACCGCCGGGCGAGGCGAGCGGCAGGGCGGCCGTCCGCCGTCCCCTCCGGCCGCCGACCCATCGTGGCCTCGATGGAGGCCCGTCACGCGGATTAGGGCGGACGTCTACCCGCACACGCGAGGAGGTCCCCCATGGCCCAGGTGAACCCGATCCCGCAGGGGATGCACACCCTGACCCCGAACCTGGTCGTCCGCGGCTGCGCGCAGGCGATCGACTTCTACAAGAAGGCCCTCGGCGCCCAGGAGGTCTCGCGCTTCCCGGCCCCCGACGGGAAGAGCATCTGGCACGCCGAGCTCAAGATCGGGGACTCGCTCTTCTTCCTGAACGACGAGATGCCCGGGATGGGCCGGGAGGCCCCGAACGTCTCCAACCCCGTCCCGGTGACGATGTGGCTCTACGTGCCCGACTGCGACCAGGTGTTCAAGAAGGCGGTCGAGGCGGGGGCGAGGTCGATCAACGCGCCGACCGACATGTTCTGGGGCGACCGCTGCGGCGCGGTCGCCGATCCGTACGGGTACCTCTGGACCTTCGCGACGCACCAGAAGGACATGACCAGGGACGAGATGGTGCGGGCGGGCGAGGAGTTCGCGCGCCGGATGGCGCAGGGCCAGCCGGGCCAGTCCGCGTAGCCGCGGGATCGCGGCCTCGCGGTCGAGCGCGCCTGCCGGGGGGCGGTCTTCGCGAGGCGCTCCGCGGTGGTCGGCGCCGCGGCCGTCAGGCATGATGCCGCGGGTGCGCGCGGCCTCCCTGCGGCCCGGCGCCGGCCTGCCGGCGACCTTCTGGTGGCTCTTCGCCGGCGTGGCGGTCACGGCGCTCGCCACCTTCGTCTTCCCCTTCCTCGCCCTCTTCCTCCGATCGCGCGGCTACTCGGTCGAGGAGGCGGGGCTGGTGGTGGCGCTCTTCGGCGCCGGGAGCATCCCCGCCGGCCCGCTGGCCGGCTGGCTCGCCGACCGGGTCGGCAGGCGCGCCACCCTGATCGGCGCCCTGGCGGCCGCGGGGGTGCTGACCGCGCTGCTGCCGCTCGTCGCCTCCCCCGCGCTCCTGGCGGTGACCACGCTGGCGCTGGGGCTGGCGATCCACGGGTACTGGCCGGCGGCGAACGCGCTGGTGGCGGACGTGGTCGCCCCGGACCGGACCACCCGGGCCTACGGGCTCCTCTACTGGGAGCGAAACGCCGGCATCGCGGCCTCGTTCGTGGTCGGCGGGGCGCTCGCCGCCCGCGGCTACGGCCGCCTGTTCCTCGCCGACGCCCTCACCACCCTCGCCTTCGCCGCGCTGGTGGCCTTCAGGGTCCCGGAGACGCGCCCGGCCGTGCCCCCGGCGCCGGCGGCGGGAGCGGCGCCGCGGGGGTGGGGCGCGGTCCTCGCCGACCGCCACCTGCGCCGCCTGCTCCTCCTCAACGTCGCGTTCCTCCTCTCCCTGTTCCAGTTCATGGTGGCGCTCCCCCTGGAGATGGCGGCCCGCGGGCTCGGCCCGGCCGACTACGGCCGCGCCATGGCGGTGAACGGGGTGGTCATCGTCCTCCTCCAGCCCTTGGTGGCGGGGACCGCCGGTCGCCTCGACCCCGGGCGCGTGCTCGCCTTCGCCGCGGTGCTGGTGGGCGCCGGCTACGGCGCGTACGGGCGCTGCACGACCGCCCTCGAGTACGGCGCGGCCACCGCGGTCTGGAGCCTGGGCGAGATCCTGACCATCCCCATCCTGTCGTCGCTCGTGGCCGGGCTCTCGCCGCCCGATCTTCGCGGGCGCTACCAGGGGCTGCTCGGCCTGTCGTTCGGCGTCGGGCTCGCGATCGCGCCCGCCCTGGGCGGGGTCGTCCTCCAGCGCCTCGGGGCGCCGGCGCTCTGGAGCGGGGCGGCCGCCCTGGGCGTCGTCACCGCCGCCGGCCACCTCGCCGCCGGGCGGGCGCGCCGGGCGGGACGGAGCCCGGCCTGAGCGCGGCCGCAGGCCTCACGTCCCGCACCCCGCTCCGTTGTGGCACATGTTGCAGGTGCTCGGGTTGGTCATCGCCGAGTTGGTGTGGGGGAAGGTGAAGGCGTTCGTGTAGTTGGTGCCGGTGGTCACCGCGCCGGTCCCGCTGGGCTTGACGTG